>PWNY01000173.1 GCA_003557805.1 Bacteroidales bacterium
CGATTCGTTGAGCGATCCAGAGACCAGCAGCTCGTCCTCGCCATCGCCGAAAAGCGCCCACTTTTCGTGCAGGTAACCGTCACCGGAATAATCGAGCGGCTGCAGGCTCTCATCATCCTGATGCTTTCGGATTCCGACGCGGATCTCGAGATGGCCGTTTCTCAGCATCCAGGCCAAAAGGGCCACGCCATCCTGGACGTTCTCAGGCCAGCGCTCCGCATGGGCCAATTTCTCCAGCAGATGTTGCTCGACGTGTTCCCGGCTGACTTCAACGATGGTCTTTACGTCGTCGAAATTCAGCTGCGTGCCGACAATAAAGCGCGCCTGGCCCTGATTGGCCACAAAGCGGGAGAAGCCCTGGGAGGCGGCGGCGAGGGACGTCGAGCTGAAGTAACCGGCAATGCGGTCGTAGTGCCTGGACCGCTCCAGAACCGGGATATAAAAGTCATGGAGAATATTGACCGCTGGCCCGCCAATCCGGAGCTGCGACGTCGCGTAGCGCTTCCGCCAAGGGTAGGCTCGCAGGCTTTGCTCCGAGTGAGTCATCAGAGGCTCGGTGATCCATCTCGGCTCACGGCTGCAAATCCCAGCCTCGGCGGAATGCCTCCAGCAGCTTGTGCTGGCGAGCCATCACGGTCGCAGGGGTCCATTCGTCGTAATTCATCACATCGACCGCACTGGCGTAAAGCGCGATGCCCTTGCGAGATGACCGGAAATACTTTTCTTTTTTGGTTTGGAAGTCGTAGTTCGAGGCTTCTGGATTCTTGGTTCGGTCCAGTAGAACCAAATTGCCCAGCCGGTGGAGCCAATCGTCACGCTCCTCCTCTGTCCAGATCTGTCTCCACTCAGAATCGGGCCGCGGGTTTTGCGGCAGCACGTGCTCGATTGTGGTTTCGACATGGTTGTAGCTGGCGCCGGAGGAGGTCAGGAATGAATCCAAACGCAACAAAATCAATTTACGCCGTTTCTGGGCATACTCATAAATCCGGCCGTTGAGCCAGTAAAGTGTGTCCTTGATTTCCTCTTCGCGCAGATTAAGCGGCGATTCCGGCTCGAGCAGATTTTCACCATTATGCAATGCGCTCAACACCAGGCCATAACGCTCAATACGGGGCGTGATGTAGACGCCGCGCACGTACATGGTTCCTGAGAGACGTTCCAGCAGCCGCAAGTGTTGCAGGAGACGGTCGGCATCCCCGCGCAGCTGATGGATGAATTCCATCGCAACCGGGATCCAATCAGAGAAGTCCAGGCGATTAAGCCAGGAAAGAACGTCATTGATCTTTTCGCCGTGATCACTTCCAGAATATGTCTCATTGGTGATCTGGCTGTAATAGGCCGCATAGGGCTGCAAATGCTCATCTATCAGCGTTTGCTGATCAGGTACCTGCTTGACCACATGCTCGTTGAACTCCTCCAGGATCGAGCGCTGGGCTTTTTGCTTGCGGAAAATCATGCGGACATGGCCGAGCAGGTCATTGAAAGCCTTGCGACCCAGCTCCTCTTCCATGCCTTCCCAGCGTTCCGTGTACTCCAGCCTGACCGGCTCGGGGATCGCGCCGATCAGCCGTGCCTTTAGGATGTCCGAAGGCTCTAGATCCAGTCCTCGATCGTTCAAAACGGAGAAAATCCGGTAAGCCGAGCTGAGGCTATCGGTCGACACCATTACCAGCTTGCAGCGCCGAACGATAAATTGACCAAAACCGAGGATTTGCTGCTGTGTGAGTCCGCTCAGCTGTTGGAGAAAATACTGGCCATTGTTGACGATGCTGAAACGAGAGTCCTTGAAGTCCGGAGGCTTGAGCGCGGCCAGTTTGTTCAGGCCTCCGGGCTCCTGGACATGCTTGCGAAAAAAGTCTCGGTCCTTGCTGCGCAGGAAAAGCCGAGGGCTGGGATCCAAACCCTCCGCGGCACTGCCCGGCTCGCGAACAAATTTTAGAAAGTCGCGACTCGCTTCGCCATCTTCCAGCGAGTGGCTGATGCAGCTGAGCAATAAGGTCAGCGTCGTGAGCCGCTGCTGGCCGTCAACGACGTCATACTGCCGGCCACGCTCTCCGCTGGCCAGCACGATGCTGCCCAAAAAATACTCTTCGTGCGAATTTTCCTCGCGATGAAAGGTCCAGAGGTCATTAAACAGCTCCTCCGCGTGCTCGCCCGTCCAGGCGTAGGGACGCTGGTATTCAGGGATGTGGAACTCGTAATCGCTGGAAAAGACCTTTGAAAGTGGTTTTTCTTCGCCCCGGATATTGCTCATGCCAACACATCCCTATAGTTCGTAATCGATCAGTCTCGCTTCTTTTTGCAGGTCTTCATCCCGGCACTCGTTGGCCCAGACCTTCAGCAGGCCGCGCAGCGCGCTGCTGTCCGCGTGCTGGTGTTTGCTCAAGTAGTTGCGGCCGGCGACCACGCCGCCATCGCGGTAGGTGACGATCAGGCCGCAGAGGATGTCCCACAGGGTCTGGGGATTATCAAGCCGCTCGCGCAGGCGCTGTTCGGGTTTGAGCAGGCGCAGTTTGCTGCCCTTGCTGACCAGAGGCGCTGCGAGCTGGCCTTCGGCCAGATTGGCGTACGCGACGACGCCGTCGGCGACGCGGTAGTTGCCGTTGCGCTGCTGCAGGCGGAAATTGAGCGAGCGGCTGAGCTGCAGGGCATTGTCGTAGGCAAATTCCCCCAGCCCGTTGATGCCCAGTGCGATCAGCGCTACGCGGGATTCATCATCGAGATCTTCAACGGAGATCCGACCGCCGGACAGGCGGCGAACTTCCTCTTCGGC
>PWNY01000367.1 GCA_003557805.1 Bacteroidales bacterium
CAACGCCCTTGTAGAACCGGTCGTAAGGGAGTATTTGCAGCTGCGCTACCGCCTTATACCATACACCTACACCCTTTTCCGTGAAACCCACGACAGCGGCATACCCCCGATGCGGGCAATGTGGCTCGAGTTCGAGGATGATCAAAGGGCCATAACCTTAAGCGACCAGTTTATGTGGGGCAGCAGCATACTGGTTGCACCAGTATATGAAAAAGGTGCCGAAAGCCGCACACTGTACCTACCCGAAGGCAGGTGGTACGACTTCTGGACCAATGAGACCCATGAAGGCGGAACAGAAGTAACAAGACAGGTAGATCTAGGAACCATGCCCCTGTTTGTAAAGGAGGGGTCGGTAATTCCGATGGATCCTGTGAGGCAGTACATGGACCAGGAGGTGGATGACCACACCACAATACGGATATACCCGGGAGATGACGGATCGTTCCGCTGGTACAGGGATGACGGCAATTCCCAGGAGTACCTGGATGGTGAGTACTCATGGATACTCCTAAGCTGGGATGACCAGGCAAGGACACTTACCATAGAACCCGACCCGGAAAGTGAAGGCAGGGCCCCCGTGGCTGAGACCTTCAGGGTAAAGCTGATAAGCGACAATGTATACACAGGCGAGGTAACCGAGGTTGACTGGCAGGAGCGTCGCAGGACAGAGCGCCCATACCGCATGCAACTTGAAAAGATGGTAACCCTGGAGTGGGACGGAAGGCCCATGCAGGTGAGTTTCCAGCGGTAATAATGACATAACATACCATAAGAGGCAGTACGATGAACATTAAGTACATTTTGAGTATCCAGGGAAAGATACTTATAATAATTGCACTGTTCATGGTCACTATCTTTCCCTGGATAGTTCATTTCAAAGAGTACCAGCTGTTGATTCCCGTTATGGTATCCGTGCTAGTACCGATGCTTACAGGATTCGTTCTGATCCTTGCAACAAGGAAAAGCGGGAAGGAGTTCTACCTCAGGGAAACATACCTTTTGGTCTCCCTTGCATGGATAACCATGGGCATATTCGGTGCAATGCCTTATTACCTTTCAGGGAGTATACAGTCGCCAGTAGACTCCCTCTTTGAATCCATCTCGGGGTTTACTACCACCGGCTCATCCATCCTTACAGATGTTGAGGCCCTGCCACGTTCAATACTCTACTGGCGCAGCCTTACCCACTGGATGGGCGGTATGGGAATAATAGTACTTGCAATTGCAGTGCTCCCAAACCTGAACATTGCCGGCTACCGGCTTTTTTCGGCCGAGGTGTCAGGAGGTGACCCGGAGAAGATAAAACCAAGGGCAAAGGAGATAGCCGACAGGCTTTGGATAATCTATTTTACCCTTACGGCTGTGCTTGTTGTTTTGCTAATGATAGCGGGGCTGGACTTTTTTGACAGCCTTTGTCACTCCTTTGCAACTGTGGCAACAGGTGGGTTCTCAACAAAAAATGCCAGCATTGGGGAGTTCCCCGCTATGGTGCATTACATAATTATGCTCTTTATGCTGCTGTCCGGGATAAATTTCACGTTGCACTATTTTGCCCTGCGCGGGAGGTTCGAAAGGATATCCAGGGACAGTGAGCTAAAGGCGTACCTGATGATCGCATTTGTGGCCGGTATTTTTGTTACCCTGGTACTTTTTCTCGGAAACTACTCCGGCCTTGAAGGGTCAATAAGGGATGCCTTTTTCCAGGTGATATCAATACTTACCGCAACCGGTTTTTCAACTGCCGATTACCTTAAGTGGGATACCATTGCCTGGTTTGTTATCCTGCTGCTGATGCTGGTTGGTGCCAGCGTGGGTTCAACAGGCGGTGGCATTAAGGTAATAAGGCATGTTGTATTGTTCAAGATGATCAGGCGGAGTTTCCTGCAAATAATGCACCCGCAAATGGTCAGAAAGATAAGGGTGAACTCAGGCACGGTGGATGAAAACCATGCAGAAATGATAGTTATGTTCATACTCTGCTATCTTTTGATAGTGGTTATAAGTACCTTTTTTATGCTTGCAGGCGGGCTTAACGTGCAGACCTCCCTTGGCAGCGTGTTGGCAACCATAGGAGGTATAGGGCCCGGTATAGGGGATTTGGGGCCTGCCGGCAACTATTCCCAGATACCTGATGCCGGTAAGATATACCTGTCATTTATAATGATATTAGGCAGGCTGGAGATATTTACACTTCTGGTACTTTTCACACCGGCTTTCTGGAGGAGATAACTAACTTTATTGATCATTAAAAACGTATGTCCTTTATATGAACAGAAAAAAAATGTAAAATGGACTACAGAGAAAAGACAGTGATCGTTACCGGTGCCGCAAATGGTATCGGAAGGTGCATTGCACAAACCTACGCTTCAAAGGGTGCCAGTGTGGTAATAGCTGACATTGACACAGTGGGTGGCAATAAGTGCCTGGATGAGATCGCATCCCTGGGAGGCAGGAATATTTATCTGAAAACCGATGTAAGCAACCCCGGTGAAATAGAGAACCTTTTTAAAAAGGTTGAAAAAGACTACGGCACCCTGGATATCCTTATAAACAATGCGGGGGTTTCAAGGTGGAAATCACCCTATGAACTCTCTGTTGAAGAGTGGGATGATATAATCAACACCAACCTAAGAAGCGTATTTCTGTGCTCCAGGGAGGCAGCCCGCTTAATGCGCAGTGGGGGCGGCGGCTCCATTGTGAACATAGCCTCCACCCGGGCAATTATGTCAGAACCCTTTTCCGAGGCCTATGCCGCCTCAAAGGGAGGCATAC
>PWNY01000214.1 GCA_003557805.1 Bacteroidales bacterium
AAAGGTTCTTTCATAGGTGTATTCTGGAATGAGAAGGCATCGATGCCGGCTGACTATGTTTTTGACGGTGTAGGTATTTACAGTGTAAGACCTAATATGGTTATTGCAGCAGGACTAAGGTATTCCCCGTTTTCAACGGTCCAGATCAAGGAGATACTTGATATAGCAAGCCAGCAACTGCTTACAAAAAGGGGGCTGAGAACACTATCACCGCGAGATCCCTTTTATAAAGGAAGGTACTACGGGGATGCTGCAAAACGTGATGCAGCGTATCATCAGGGTACTGTATGGGTGTGGCCCCTTGGCTTCTATGCCGCTGCATGGAGAAAGGTTTACGGTAAGCAGGGAATGGACCAGATAAAAACAATATACAAGGGCTTCGAGGAGACTTTGTGGGAGGCAGGTATTGGAACTGTATCGGAGATATTTGAGGGTGACCCGCCGCACAAAGCCTGCGGTGCAATATCGTTCGCACCCAGCCTCGGTGAACTGTTAAGAATTGAAAAAATGTTTTAAGCCCATGAAAGTTTTGATGTTCGGGTGGGAATTCCCGCCACATATTTCAGGAGGATTAGGAACGGCCTGCTATGGTCTTACCAAGGCACTTGTTAAGACAGGGGTTGATATACTCTTTGTGGTACCCAGGTTATTCGGTGATGAGGAGCCAGGCAAGATCCGGCTGTTAAATGCTTCGGATACAACCGTTGATATCAGGGATGAGGTCTATAAGTCACATGAAGACAAGATCAGCTTTCTTGAGATAGACTCCACCCTGTTGCCTTATGCTACAGAAGAAGAGTATTACCGGCTTGTTGAGCAGCTTGAGAGCGGTTTTACCCTGGAACAGTTAAGCCTTAATGAAAGGAAGTTCAGTTTCAGGGGAGGTTACGGCAAAAACCTTATGGAAGAGGTAAGGCGGTATGCAATTGTAGCCACTGCAATTGCAAGAGATCAGCGATTTGATGTAATTCATGCACATGACTGGCTGACTTACCTTGCCGGTATTGAGGCCAAAAGGATCAGTGGGAAACCCCTTGTGGTGCATATGCACGCTACCGAGTTTGACAGGTCGGGGCACAATATCAACCAGTCGGTATATTCAATTGAGAAGGCAGGGATGGAAGCGGCTGATATTGTTATTGCGGTTAGCAACCTTACCAGGAATATAGTAATTAACCGCTACGGTATCGCTCCCGAGAAGGTCATTACAGTCCATAACGGTGTTGAACCCCAGCGTCACACTACTTCGGTTGGTATTAAAAGGCACCTGGATGAAAAGATCGTGACCTTCCTGGGAAGGATCACATATCAGAAGGGTCCGGAGTATTTCATTGAGGCTGCCAGCAAAGTAATTAAAAAGGATCCGAATGTAAGGTTTGTAATGGCAGGAAGCGGAGACCTTTTGCCTGGAATGATAAGGCGGGTGGCAAGGCTGGGTATGGGAACAAAATTCCACTTTACCGGGTTTTTAAAAGGTGATGACGTGGATCATATGTTCGGGCTCAGCGACGTTTACGTGATGCCGTCGGTTTCTGAACCTTTCGGCATATCTCCCCTTGAAGCGATGAGATCGAACGTACCGGTTATCATATCACGCCAGTCAGGAGTAGCAGAAGTGCTTAACCATGCACTCAAGGTTGACTACTGGGATGTTGATGCAATGGCCGATGCGATATACGGGGTATTGCGTTATCCAGCACTTGACAGGATGTTCAAAAAACACGGGAGAAAAGAGGTTGAGAGCATAAAGTGGGATCATGCAGGGCAAAAGGTAAACAATATATACCGGCAAATGATACGAAGGCACAGTTAACCATAATACCAAATAGTTATGAAAAATATTTGTCTATATTTCCAGGTGCATCAACCTTTCAGGCTGTCAACATACCGTTTCTTTGATATTGGGTCTCATGACAGTTATTTTGATGATTATGCCAACAGGTATATAATGCAGCAGGTAACTGAGAAGTGCTATATCCCTGCAAATGAAGTCCTGCTTTCACTAATAAAAAGATATGGTAAAGAGTTCAGGGTTGGATTCAGTATATCCGGGCTTGCACTGGAACAGTTTGAAAAGTATGCCCCCAGGGCCCTTAAAAGCTTTCAGAAGCTTGCAGAAACAGGTTCGGTGGAATTCCTTGCAGAAACCTGGGCTCATTCACTTGCCTCCCTAAACAGCAAAAAGGAGTTTGCCGAGCAGGTGAAAATGCATTCGAACAAGGTTAAAGAGCTTTTTGGCCAAAAGCCAAAGTGTTTCCGTAATACAGAGCTCATATACTCGAATGATATCGGTGATATGGTTCTTGGGCTCGGTTATGATACGATGCTTACAGAGGGTGCAAAACATATTCTTGGCTGGAAAAGTCCGAACAGGTTGTATTGCAGCGCATCCAACCCAAAACTTAAACTGCTGCTCAAGAATTTCCGTTTATCGGATGATATTGCATTCAGGTTTTCGAATAAGTCATGGAATGAGTGGCCTCTAACAGCTGAAAAATTCATTTCATGGATTGAGATGATAGATAAAAATGATGAGGTTTTGAATCTTTTTATGGATTATGAGACTTTCGGGGAGCATCAGTGGGCTGAGACAGGAATATTTGAGTTTTTAAAGGCATTCCCGTCGCGGGCAATTGAAAAATCCGGGATGCGTTTCATGAGTCCTTCGGATATATCAAAAGAGCTTCAGCCGGTTTCACAGCTGAACGTACCCTACCCTATTTCATGGGCTGATGAAGAGAGGGATATAACTGCATGGCTTGG
>PWNY01000219.1 GCA_003557805.1 Bacteroidales bacterium
CTCCTGAAATACCCTTACTGATTATTGTACTGCGGGTGTTTTTGCCAAGATGTATCATCTTGGTTCCTGTATCGGCCTGCTGTTTATTGTTTGTTACTGCTACCGAGTAAAACTCACCTGATGAATTATCCCCCTTGAGTATAAGACTGGGGTATTTCCAGGTAATGGCCGAGCCTGTTTCAACCTGTGTCCAGGAGATCCTTGAGTTTTCCCCCTCGCAGATACCCCTTTTGGTAACGAAGTTATATACACCGCCCTTGCCCTGCTTGTCACCCGGCCACCAGTTCTGTACTGTTGAATATTTTACCTCGGCATCCTTGTGGGCGATGATTTCAACGATAGCAGCATGAAGCTGGTTCTCATCACGCATCGGGGCGGTGCACCCCTCCATATAGCTAACATAACTACCCTCCTCAGCGACAATCAGGGTTCTTTCGAACTGGCCTGTATTTGCAGCGTTTATCCTGAAATAGGTCGACAGCTCCAGGGGGCACTTTACTCCTTTTGGTATATACGCAAATGAACCGTCGCTGAATACAGCGGAGTTCAGTGCGGCAAAGAAATTATCTGTATAGGGGACGACGGTTCCCATATACTTTTTGACTAGCTCAGGATGCTTTTGCAGGGCTTCACTGAAGGAACAGAATATTATTCCCTGCTCGGCAAGGGTCTCTTTGAAAGTTGACCCCACGGATACGCTGTCCATTACTGCATCTACTGCGACCCCGGCAAGCATTTTCTGCTCCTCAAGCGGAATGCCTAGCTTTTCAAAGGTCTCGAGAAGTTCCGGATCGACTTCATCGAGGCTGTCATATTTTGGCTTTTTCCGGGGAGCGGAATAGTATATTAGATCCTGGTAGTCTATTGGCGGGTATTCAACGTGAGCCCAGGCAGGTTCCTTCAGCTTCTTCCAGTGCCTGAAAGCCCTTAGGCGGAACTCGAGCATAAAATCCGGCTCGTTCTTCTTAGCAGAGATGAACCTGATGGTGTCCTCGGTAAGCCCGCGGGGAGCCTGGTCCATTTCAATATCGGTATAGAAGCCGTATTTATAGTCGGAACCGCTTACCTCTTTAAGAAGCTTGTCGTTTTTATCTGTCATTTAATTTACCTGGCTTGATCTTTTGAACTGAACCTTTTCAAAAGACAACACTTATTTGGACTTATTATAAATTGATCTGCAAAGATAGGAATACTGAACAGCATATTCAACTCATAAACCTTAATATTTTACCCCTTCTTTGACACATTGTCCTTTAACGGGCGGGTTGTCAGCTGTTGGATACCAGGAGCTTGAACCCCTGGCCATGAACGTTTAGAAGTTCGACAGAGGGGTCGTCTTTGAGGTATTTCCTAAGCTTGGCAATATATACGTCCATGCTTCTGGCGTTGAAGTAATTGTCGTCTAACCATATTTTGTTTAGTGCATCAGAACGGTTCAGAACATTGTTCATCCTGTCACACAACATTTTGAGCAGTTGGGCCTCCTTTGAGGTGAGCTTCTGCTCATTGCCGTTATTTTTAAGGGTCTGCCGGGAATAATCAAAAGTATACTTGCCAATCCGGAAAAGTGTCTTGTCGGTATCTGTTGATTTATCCGGGAAGCTCCGGCGGTATATCGCGTTTATTCTCAGCAGCAGCTCTTCCATGCTGAATGGCTTGGTAAGATAATCGTCCGCCCCGATCTTAAGCCCTTCAAGTATGTCTTCCTGAAGGTTCTTTGCAGTCAGGAAGAGTATTGGGACCTTCTTGTCTATCTTGCGGATATCCTTTGCAAGAGTAAAACCATCCTTGACCGGCATCATAACGTCCAGGATGCAGAAATTGAAGTTCTGCTCCAGGAACGCCTCATGAGCCTTCTGCCCGTCTTCGCACAGGGTTGTCGGGAAGCCCTTTGCTTCCAGGTATGCCTTAAGTATGGTTCCGAGGTTGGTGTCATCCTCTGCCAGCAAGATCTTTACTTTGGGAGTTTCCATGGATTAGTTCTGTTTATGGTTTTGTTCTTCACCCCTTTTCCCGTCATAACCGAAAGGTACAAAAACGGTAAATCGGGAACCTTTTTGAGGCTCGCTTTCCAGCGAAACGGTGCCTCCATGCTGTTCCACAATGGCCTTTACATAACCCAGACCAAGGCCAAAGCCTTTCACATCATGGATGTTTCCCGTTGAAACCCTGTACAAGTTATCAAAAATTTTCTTTTGATTTACATGGCTTATCCCAATTCCCCTGTCTTCAACATGCACCAGCACTCCCTTTTCCGTGTTCTCAGTGCTTACGGTAATGTGTGGGGAGTTTGGTGAATATTTGTTCGCATTGTCGAGCAGGTTCGAAAAGACATTGGTAAGGTGTACCTTGTCACCCTTTATAAAGCTGTATTCCGCATTAAACATGGTTTCTATCCGGCCATGCTTTGATTTTACCTGAAGCCCGATCTTCTGGATCGCATTTTCGATCAGTTCATGCAGGTCAATGCCGGTAACATTGAGCCTGATACTCGCCTTTTCAATAAGGGCGGTCTGAAGTACCTTTTCGGTCAACAGCCCGAGCCTTTCATTCTCTTCATTGATAACGTTTATATAGCTTTGATAAAGGCCCTCTGACTTCTGCACATCCTGGTCGCTAAGGGCCTGGCACGCCAGCGAGATGGTGGATATGGGGGTTTTCAGTTCGTGGGTCATGTTGTTGATAAAGTCAGTCTTAATCACCGACAGCTTCTTTTGCCGTATGATGGTAAAGATGGTGAAGCCAAAGGAGGAGATGA
>PWNY01000015.1 GCA_003557805.1 Bacteroidales bacterium
AGGCGTGTGCCTGAAATCTCCACCTCTTCAAAATCATAAACATATGGTTTAAGGAATATTTCCAATCCGGTTTGTTGGTATGAGATATGCAAAATAGTATCATGAAAACCAATTGCTGTTATATGATACTTTTTTATAGTTGTATCAGTAATAAATAATTGAAATTTCCCATTAATATCTGTAGTTGTTCCGGATGCATCATCTAAATTAATCACGCTTGCAAAAGGAACAGGACTATTTGTTTCTAAATCAAAAACACTCCCATTTATCTTGTAACCTTCCTGGCCGCTGGAAATGAAAGGGATAAACATCAAGAAAATGAGGGGAAGTAATTTTTTCATACTTTGATTTTTTAAAATAGATTTTTTGAAATTTTAGGTATTTTTTTTAATAAATTAATCTAAATAAGTTTATACATCAGTAATACAGGCTTTTCTGAATTCCTATGATTGTTTATTTCTATTTGCCAATATTTAAGTGTCTCTTTATCTTCTGGTAAAATGTCTTCAATAAATTCCGGGTAAATAATTGAGATATAGTAATCCCTAAACACACCAGAAGGATAAGGAATTACCTCAAAATTATCATGTAGGTATATACCAGAATAGTCATGACATTTTTTACTGTTTATATTACAAACAGCAAAATAACGATTGAATATATTTTTGAAAACATAATAAAACGAAAAATGTAAATCATCAATAATCACATTTTGTACCCAAGTTGCTTTTGGGCTGGATGAAAATATTGTTCGAAAATCCATGGCTTGATCAAATGTAAAAGACCATGCTTCCTTTGGTATATTAAATTCTCCAAAATCAACCTTGGAAATAATATTACTTCCCTTCTCGCTTATCTGGTAAATATTTGTGGTAAATCCGGGAGAAGCATAGATATATTGATTATCATGGCGAACAATTGTATTAGGATGTGATAAATCAATTGTTACAGGATTGCCTGGAAGTCCAAGGTTAATATATTCCCCTGAATTAAAATTAAATAATTCAACACCTTTACATTTAGTTTCTGTTATTTCTGTGTCACTAACAGTTAATAAGTGATCTCCAATAACTTCAATATTTAAAAAATACTCATTAACTTTATAGTCACGTAGATAACTAAACTCAGGAAAAGAATAAAATTTAAACCCTCTTCCCATTTCAAATATGATTAATTCATCATTTTTTTCATCGAAAGCAAATGCATCAATACTGCTGTATTCCCCAGGACCTTTACCAATTTTTTTAAGCTGAGAAATAAATTGTCCTTTTTCGTCAAATACTGTGATAGAGTTTGTTTGATACTGGTCATAAAGAAATATTTTTTTATTTGTTGATTTAATATGTTCTATATCACCAAAAATTATAGTATCAGGAAAATCTAATCCAATTACTTTTATATCAGTTGCTATGTTTTTCAAATTTACATATGAGGCATCATCTGGATTTATAAAAAACACATCAATACTATCATAAGAATTGGTTTTGCATCCATAAAAAAGTGTAATACAATAGATTATTCCTAAAATTTTTAAAGTTTTTTTCATTATTAAATGGGGTTTAAAAACACTAAAAGAGTTATGATTATCTTAAAAACAGGTTAAATTGCGATTGGTAAATTATTTCATATTGTAATTCTAAGCCAACACACAGAAATTTTTTTATGTGCTGACTTAGAACTACTAAAAAAATGGTACCAAATTCATCTTATCTTACCATGGCCAAAACCCACCACCTTCTAAATTACAAACACTATCACAACTTTTTCTGCATCCTGAAATAAGAAACCTATTTCTAGCGTTCCATATAGCATCTGGATTTTCGGGATGTGGATACATTTCACAATCGTCACCCCCACCATCTTCGTCTGCCAGTGCCATAATGGCAACTTCGGATAAACTAAAATCAGCATTGGCATCATCTTGCGTAATTTGGAGAGTAAAGACTGCTGCTAATGCAAAGAATAATAATGTAACAAATATTGAAATTAATTTTTTCATAGCATTTTATTTTTAATTTTTTTATTTTTACTTATCATTGGATTCTCCGATGATAAGAAAGACGGAAGATAAACACTACCGCTATTACAAAAGCGGAAAATATTTGAATTAAATGAACAGGGCGCACCTGCTCTAACTTATTTGTCTCCCGGCATAGCTACCTCCTTTATGTTTTAAAGGGAGGGTGGAAGAGGAAGTTTTTGTTGTTAAAAATAGATGGCTTCCTCTTCCTTTTTTCCCTTATGGTTAAACAATTTTTTGCATATTACTTTCAATAACATTCTGAATTTCAAGTATCATTACCAGTTAATTAACAGTCCCCCTGATGCGCAGATCTACTCTTCCCCTGTTTTGATTTTAATTTTTCCCGGAACTCTGTAAAATGAAGCGCTTCACCTGACCTCCTGATGCTGTCAAAAAAATTAATATTGACCGTTTTATCCAGGGCATCTGAGATCATTTCCTCTTCAGGGGAGAGTTTTTGCCCGCAGGAAAGTAACACCATGTTAAATATTAAAAATATCAATATATACTGGGGGGGGGTATAAATCATTAATTACCAGAAGCTTTATCTGAATTATTGATTTGTTGGTATTTTGAAAACCTGAGTTTAACATCTTAAAATGGCTTAACTCATGTTCTTTTTCAGGAGCCCAATTGAGCCTATATGATTTGTTTAAACTGGCAGGGTTTTACAACTATTTTCCCCTTGTTAAATACCTTTTAAGGCGAAATTTTCAAAATAATATCTGCAAAAAA
>PWNY01000160.1 GCA_003557805.1 Bacteroidales bacterium
AGGCGATAGGGTGACTCGTAGAACACCATGGTCCTCTGTTCATCAAGCAGGGACTCAATACGGGTCTTGCGGCCTTTTTTTGCAGGCAAAAAACCTTCAAAGCAAAACCTGTCGCATGGTAAACCGCTGGCCACAAGTGCAGGCAGAAATGCAGACGCACCAGGCAACACTTCAACCCTTATTCCCTCCTTTATGCACTCCCTTACTATCAGAAAACCCGGGTCAGATATACCCGGGGTGCCGGCATCACTTACTATTGCCAGGGAGGCACCTGATTTAAGCCTTTCGATCAGCCCCCTGAGCACCTTGTGCTCATTGTGCTGGTGGTAGGACATCATCCTGGTATCGATGCCAAAGTGTTTTAGCAGTTTTCCGGTAACCCTGGTATCCTCTGTAAGAATATGACTTGCACTACCGAGAACCTTTATGGCCCTGTTTGTCATATCATCAAGGTTGCCCACGGGGGTGGGCACAACATAGAGTATGGACATCTGATAAAAGATTTTTGCCGTTTTGCCTGAATGGGCAAAGGCATCTAAAGATGCATATATCGCCTTTGAACGTAATTTGCGAGTTTCTCTATTGTCGAGGCAGACCGGTTTGCATCCCAGGAGTAATCAATTCCCAGGGCGTTAAGGTAATCAAAAGCCTGCTTTACATCCTGCATGCTGTTCAGTTTTGCAACAGCATTGTGATAATCCTGGATGTTTCCGTTGAATAGTTCATTGATGAACAGAAACTTCTCATTCACTCCAATTACCTCCTTAAGGTTCTCTATGGGCTTCTGCTGCATCCTGGTGCCAATGCTCTTTTCCTCCTTTTGCCCTGATATCCTGTTATGCAAGCTGTCGTCCTCATCCTTTATATACTGATCACCAATTGTATGGTTTGTGTATTCTGAGAGGATGTCGATAACTGCCTTGTTCCCGTTACCTTCAGCTGGTTTTTCGGTCTCAACCGGAGGTTTATGATCAATGGGGGGTCTGGCTATTTCCTGCTTTTCCTCCCTGATGGGTTCCTCTTCTTTTTTCTCCCCGGCTGCTTCCTGCTTTTCCTGTTTTTCCTGCTTTTCATCCCTGGTTTCACCCTGGGGGGGAGTTACGGCTTCTTTTACCTCCTCTTCAGCCGGCTCTTCTTTAACCTTCTCTTCTGTGGTTTCTTTGGATTCGGGATGTGAGGTGTTTCGGTGATTTTCAGTAATTAAGCTTTCCTCCTCCTTGCCGGGGGCAACCTTCCCCAGATCCTCGAAACTGCGGTAAAGCCTTCGCAAATCATCCTTTACCAGGTCGATTTCCATAAGCATATCCTCAGATGGATGCCTGCGGTTTATCTCGTTGGTCTTTTCTATAACCTTTTCCAATAGACGGATGATCTCATCCTTGATCTCGTAGTTGTTCATAAAAAGCCTGTACTTTTTAGCAAATGTCTTTAACTGGAATACAAAACGGTGTAAAGTTATTGTTTATTTTTGTTTATTGCATTCCGATAAGAAAGTAAAAACCTTTGATTGCCGATGTTTCTTGAAAACGAAATGGGCCGTAAACGCAGCCGTGGCTGGATTGAGGTTATATGCGGGGGTATGTTCTCAGGGAAAACCGAGGAGCTCATCCGCCGCCTTAACAGGGCACGTATTGCAAAACTAAGGGTTGAAATATTCAAGCCGGGGGTAGACACACGTTATGACGAAGAGAAAGTTGTATCTCATGATGAAAAGGAGATTATGTCAACCCCCGTCCCTGCCTCCAGTAACATACTTTTACTGGCAGGCGATGTCGATGTTGTCGGTATTGATGAGGCCCAGTTCTTTGACCCCGAACTTCCCAATGTATGCAACCAGCTTGCTGACGAAGGGGTCAGGGTGATAGTGGCAGGTCTCGATATGGATTTCAAGGGCAAGCCTTTTGGCCCAATTCCTGCCCTTCTTGCCACTGCCGAATATATAACCAAGGTACATGCAATCTGTGTAAAGTGCGGCAGCCTTGCCCAGTACTCGCACCGCACAATAGCGAGTGACAAGCTTGTAGTGCTTGGCGAAACCGACTCATACGAACCACTTTGCAGGGAATGTTTCTCAGGTAAAAGAAGGTAGTTTACTTCCCGGGCTTTCCGAGAAGGCTGAACATATTCCTTTTATAGGCCTCAACTCCCGGTTGATCGAAGGGGTTTACGTCCAGTATGTAGCCGCTTATGGCACAGCTCATCTCAAAGAAGTAGATAAGCTCACCCAGGGTCTCTGCACTCAGTAAGGGGATGTGGATCTCAATATTGGGAACCCCTCCTTCAACGTGCGCCATCATTGTCCCCTTTGCAGCCATGGAATTTACATAGCTCATTCTCCTGCCGGCGATATAGTTGAGCCCGTCAAGGTCCTGGGTATCCTCGGGGATCTCAAGCCTGGTGGCTGGTTCACCAGTGAGGATAACAGTTTCAAAGAGGTTCCTGAGGCCATCCTGGATATACTGTCCCATTGAGTGCAGATCGGTGGTAAAGTTCACTCCGGCAGGGAAGATGCCCTTACCATCCTTACCCTCACTCTCACCAAACAGTTGTTTCCACCACTCAATCATATAATTCAGTGAAGGGTTGTAGGAGGTCAGAATTTCTGTGGTTTTCCCCTTGTTATATAGGATATTCCTTATTACTGCATACAGAGCAGCCTGGTTGTCCATTAGCCTGTCCTGCTTCCTCAGGTGAGCTGACATACCGGCAGCACCCTTAAGCAGCCCACGGATGTCAACACCTGCCGCGGCAAGTG
>PWNY01000230.1 GCA_003557805.1 Bacteroidales bacterium
ATGGCGCTTCAGTTCTCAGCTTTAGTTTTGTTTGTCACTTAGAGATTGCTGTTATATAGTTTTTTATCACTGTAAAACCCACGCGTTATTTATCGACTCGTTTTGATGATTTTTCTGGGTTTCACTACAAACACTGCGTCTTTTAAGCTTACGAACAAAAACGGCATAGATTGCTTTCACTTATCTTGTTTGACCATTAAATGAACCCACTTTAATCTAAGTCACTCTTTCTGTTATCTTAACGGGCAGATTCTACATAACAGCTGGTCTGTTATTGTTATAACCTGAGTTTTATAGTTCAAAAAGTGTAAAAGAGACTCAATCCGCTTTATTAGTGGACTTCAGTCTCTTTTTTGTTGTTTTTATTTGTTGTGTAGTATGTTGTTAAGTTTAGTCTTGAACGCTTCATAACGAATATATTTATAGTTAAGTTCGTAGTTTTCACTTAATGATTTAAATATATCCGTTGTATTTGGTAAGATATAAACTCCTTTGGTTAATTTCATGGTCGCGGCACTATTCAGTGCCTCTTTGAGCTTATTCACAGAGTATTCGTTATTGCTTTCAAGTTGTAGTAATCTGTAGAGCGTTAACGCGATAAAACAAGTTAGGAAGTGACCTTTGATATGATTATCTGTCCACACATAGACAGGTCTTCCTTCTAAGTCTGTTTTTGTCACTCTAAAAGAATCTTCTATGACTGATAGTTGTCTGTAATGATCGATAATCTCAAAGGGTGTAAGCTCTAAATCATTTGTTACGATGGCGTAATACCCATCGAGTGCGATATCACGCTCATACTTTTCTTGATCAAAAGTGTAACTGTTTTTGGTTTTAATGACTTCGCCTGTAACTTTATCATACGTGGTTTTCTTGAAATATTTCTTAACCCCAAAACTGTTTGAAGCGTTTAAGAGTGATGGGTCACTGATAAACTGTTCAATCTTTTCATCGAGTAATCCACGCTTACCATGTTGATAACGTGCCTCTTTTAAACTCCAAAAACAGAGTAAGTGTTCTTTTATGGTAGAAATGACTTTACCGTTTTCTTTAATCTCACGTTCTCTTTGAACCGTTTTATACTTGAAGGTACCTTCACTGTTTGGGATATAACCCTCTTGGTCTAAGACAATGTCGGATAACTGATTGCCTCGTTGTCGAATCTTTTGACTAATGATGTACTTATCCTGTTGCTTATCAATATAATCTAAGTTCTTACCACTATTATTGCCTTTATCGGCGATAATCGTAATCTTTCCTAAGTTGTACTTTTTCTTGATTTTTTCTAAGATCGGTCGCATGGTCGATAAATCATTCGTGTGGCCAGGGAAGAGCTCATAAGTGATTGGGATACCGTTTCGATCGATAAACAGTCCCATTTGAATAATCCCTGTTTTCTTTTTCTCTTTAGAGACACCGCGTTGTCTTAATTCACTTGTCTCATCAGACTCAAAGTAATAATTCGTCACATCATAAAAGACAAGCGTACAGTCTCTGCCATATACCTCACTTATGCCTTCGTGCATCGCTAAGGTGATATCATCTTTAACGTTCGCTAAATAATCGAGTGACTTATAAATATCGTCTAATTTGAAATCACTGAACTCAAAGAAATAGTTTCCCTTCCCTTCATAGGCTTTCTTTTTACTTCCTGGGTTTAAACAACGTGAGAAGACAAGCAGCTTTAAGATGTCATCTAGGTTATACTGACACTTCACTTTTGATTGATAGTCTTGCATAAAGCGAGATAACCCTATACGGTTATAAAGACGCTCTAAAAATACGTAGCCATAGTTAAACAGATTGTCTGACTCTGTTTGTAAATCAGAAAAGACCACTTCTAAAGGCAGTTTGCCTTTGAGTCTTTCCGTTTCCTCTTTAGCCCATTTTTTTAAATCCTCTAGTGCATTAGGGTTTGCCTTGGTCAATGTCTCCAAATCTCCTAGATTCTCTATAATGCGTTGCTTAACTTTTCCATTTTCATCTCGGTAACCTTCAACGAGATAAACTTTTTTATACTTCTTATCCGGTGAAGTTGTAACTCTAATAAACATAGGCATTACCTCCTAGTATCATTATACCATAATACACTACACTACACAACATATATTTTAGGGTATTTTAGTTTTGTAGTTGAACCATATAAAAAACCACTTAGATCGCTTTAAATATAGATTTAAGTGGTTTTAGGGTTTGTTGTATTAAGTTGTGAACTTTATTATTTAGTGGTGATCAACTATAAAACTCGGGTTATAATATATTGTACCACAACGTCACACAACGACGAATGACTGGCAAAAAGTTGGTGGTTTTATGTTAAAATACATCTTAATCCGAATTATATGGATGTTCATCATGTTATTTGTTATCATATCAATCGTATTTTTCCTTGCAGAAATCGCTATGTGGAAGCGGTACCATGTACCGATTCCTTTTGCTGAGTTTATGACGCTTTTATCCAGTCGTTATGTTGATTTTGCCCACGGTGTTTTAACAGAATGGGACTGGGGCATGGTTAACCGCCATCGCACCGCTTGGGATTTATTGCTTTTTAAAGCACCTAAAACACTATATGTTAACCTGTTAGCATTTGGTTTTTCACTGGTTGCTGGTATCACATTAGGTATTATTTCAGCCATCAAACGCAATACAGTCATTGATCATGTGATTGGATTTTTAACTCATATCATGGGTGCTATCCCCAACTTTATTTGGATTTTTCCGTTAATGATTTTATTTGGTTATTATCTTC
>PWNY01000267.1 GCA_003557805.1 Bacteroidales bacterium
TAAACTGTATTGCGGGTGAACGCTAGCAGCTCCACACCATCGATCAGTCGCTGTGTATAAAATGCGGTGCCTGTATGGAGAAATGTAAGTTTAACGCAGTAACAATCATTTAAAATCGTAAGGACGGAAATGGAAATGATCAAATTAAAAATAGATAACAGGACTGTCGAGGTTGAAAAGGGGACAACCATTTATCACGCTGCAAAGAAGCTTGGGATTGAGATCCCCACGCTGTGCTACATGAACCTCGGCGATTTGAAGATAGAACATAAACCAGGTGGTTGCCGCGTATGTGTTGTTGAGGTTGAAGGCAGGCGTAACCTTGCACCGGCATGTGCCACAGAATGCAATGACGGTATGGTGGTTCATACTCACAGTATCAGGGTGCTCAATGCCCGCAAAACCGTTTTGGAACTGATACTTTCGGACCACCCCTTTGACTGCCTTATATGTGCAAAAAGCGGCACCTGTGACCTGCAGGATATGGCAATCAAGATGGGTGTACGCAAGATCCCTTATGAAGGGGAGAAGTCTAAGTTCAAACCAGACTTTTCACCCGCTATCATCAGGGAGATGGAGAAATGCATCATGTGCCGCCGCTGTGAAACAATGTGTAATGACTTTCAGACCGTCGGTGTGCTTTCAGGTGTGAACAGGGGATTTGAATCGGTTGTTGCGCCTGCATTTGAGCGTGACCTGGATCACAGTGAATGTACCTATTGCGGGCAGTGTGTAGCTGTATGCCCGACAGGTGCATTGACCGAGGTTGACCATACAACACAGCTGATACGTGACCTGGCTGACCCCAATAAGAAAGTAGTGGTTCAGACAGCTCCTGCTGTCAGGGCAGCCCTGGGTGAAGCTTTTGGATTGGAGCCGGGAACCCTTGTTACCGGAAAAATGGTAGCAGCATTGCGCAGCCTTGGCTTCGATTATGTATTTGATACCGATTTTGCTGCCGACCTTACCATTATGGAAGAGGGAACTGAGCTTCTTGACAGGCTTGGAAGGTTTTTGGAGGGTGACAAGGATGTCAAGCTTCCAATGCTGACATCATGCTGCCCGGGCTGGGTGAATTTCTTTGAATATCACTTCCCGGATATGCGGGATATTCCTTCAACTGCACGCTCACCTCAGCAGATGTTTGGTTCAATTGCAAAAAGTTATTTTGCCGATATAATTGAGACAAAGCGTGAGGATATGGTGGTTGTTTCGGTAATGCCCTGCGTTGCCAAAAAATATGAGTGTACAAGGGAGGAGTTCAGCGTAGATGGTAATCCTGACGTTGACTATTCTATTTCTACACGTGAACTGGCAATGCTGATAAAACGCAGTAATATGGACTTTAACAGCTTGCCGGAGGAGGATTTTGACAAGCCACTTGGTGAGTCTACAGGGGCCGGGGTGATTTTCGGTACAACCGGAGGTGTAATAGAGGCAGCTGTGCGTACTGCATATGAGATACACACCGGAAAGAGCCTGGAGAAAATAGATTTTGAACAGCTTCGTGGTATAGAAGGCATACGATCAGCCGGAGTTGATTTTGACGGAACGGAGATCAAAATAGGTATTGCCCATGGGCTGGGTAATGCACGTAAACTGTTGGATGATATCAAAGCGGGCAAGAGTGAGTATCATGCCATTGAAATTATGGCATGCCCGGGAGGATGTATCGGTGGCGGAGGTCAGCCTCTGCACCACGGTAATCCGGAAATCATCAAGGCACGCCAGAAAGCTATTTACCAGGAGGATTCAGCTAAGCCTATACGCAAGTCACATGAGAACCCGTATATCATTAAACTGTATGATGATTTTCTCGGTAAGCCTATGAGCGAAAAGGCTCATCATTTGCTTCACACTCACTACTTTGACAAGAAGAAGAAAGATGTGCTGCTCGATTAGTATTACCTGAAAACAGTTTAAAGTGTAATCAAAAAAACAGAAAGATAATGACATCCATAAAGTTAAAACTCAAGGAAAATGATGTTCAGCAGCTAAAGGAAGTAGCCAGGTCATTCAATAACGAACCGGGCGAACTTATTAACGTGCTGCACAAGGCTCAGGATATATTCGGCTATCTGCCTGCAGAGGTGCAGGAGGTGGTTGCACAGGAGCTCAACGTATCCGTTGCCAAGGTATACGGTGTGGTTACTTTTTACTCATACTTTACAATGCTTCCCAAGGGTCGTTACCCCATCTCTATCTGTACGGGTACTGCCTGTTATGTCAGGGGAGCCGAAAAGGTCCTGGATGAGTTCAAGCGACTGCTTAAAGTCCCTGTTGGTGAAACAACACCTGACGGAAAATTCTCAATTACCTGCCTGCGGTGCGTGGGCGCCTGCGGCCTTGCCCCGGTTGTTATGGTTGGAGACAAGACTTACGGTCGTGTCACAACTGACGGGGTCAAGGATATTTTGAAAGAATATGAGGATGCTGAATAAGCACTCTCATTCTTTATAGTTGATTGGTTTATTTAATAGTAGATTGGTTTTAATTGGTTTGGGGCTGTTCACTTTTCTGGTGGACAGCCCTTTTCAAAATGCAGGGTAAGTAAAAAGAGAAAAATATTGGCAAAAACAACTAATTTGCTTTGCAGAATTCAATTTCTGTCTTATCTTTGCAGCGCCTTCCAGGAAAAGTCAGGAAGGTGAAAGTTCAGGAATATTTTGGTCCGGTAGTTCAGTTTGGTTAGAATACATGCCTGTCACGCATGGGGTCGCGGGTTCGAGTCCCGTCCGGACCGCCA
>PWNY01000106.1 GCA_003557805.1 Bacteroidales bacterium
ATAAAGTTCTCATCCCTGGGGACGAAAGCTTTGCGTATGAGTCTACCCTCTTCTGTGCGTATCGGTATGTTCTGAAGGTTGGGGTTATTGGAAGAGAGCCGGCCGGTTGCAGCAATTGCCTGGTTAAAGGAGGTGTGTATCCTGCCGGTCCTTTCCGAGATTAGTTTTGGCAGGGCTTAGACATATGTCGACCTGAGCTTGCTAAGGGAGCGGTATTCCAGTATCTTGTCAATAACAGGGTGCTTGTTCCTTAATTTTGACAGTACCTCCTCGCTGGTTGCATACTGTCTTGTCCGCGTCCTTTTTGCCTTGTCAGTGATCTTTAGCTTGTCGAACAGTATATCACCCAGTTGCCTGGGAGATCCTATATTGAAACTTTCACCCGCCAGTTCGTATATTTCTTTTTCCACCCTGTCGATCTCCCTGCTCAACACCTTTGAATAATCTGCCAGTGCCTCTTTGTCGATCCGCACACCCTCGTTCTCCATGTCGGCCAGCACCTTTACAAGGGGCGTCTCTACGTTGTCGAATATCTCTTTTAACCCTTCTTCATTTAACATAGGTTCAAATACACCTCGCAGCTGCAGGGTGATATCCGCATCCTCACAAGCATAGGGCGCCGCCTTTTCAACCGGTACGCTTCTCATGCTTTTCTGCGAACGCCCCTTTTTCCCTATCAGTTGTTCAATTGGAACAGGCCGGTAACCCAGGTATGTTTCTGCAAGTACATCCATGTTGTGGCGCATGTCTGGTTGCAGAAGGTAGTGTGCAAGCATGGTGTCGAAAAGCTTGCCTCTTACATCTATTCCGTATGGCTTCAGTACGCCTATGTCGAACTTCAGGTTTTGGCCTGTTTTCTCAATACCGCTGTCCTCAAATGCCTTTTTGAACACAGCGGCCTTTTCGATTGCCTGTGACCTGTTCTCAGGGAAAGGGACGTAGAATGCCTCTCCCTCCTTCAGGGAGAATGCAATGCCGACAAGGTCATTGTCTTTTGTGTCAAGTCCCGCGGTTTCGGTATCGAAACAGAACATGGGTGAAGATTCAAGATGGGCGGCAAGTTCCCGTATCTCCCCGTCGGTTTCAACGGCCCTGTAGCTTTTTTCCCGGCTTAACTCCTCCAGCCTCTTCGCCGCCATCTGCTCCGGGTCACCGAATGCATCCACATTGTCGAACAACCCGATCTGCCCTGACTCCTTTGCTGCTTTCCTGCTGGTGTGTTCAGGGATAATATCCCTGTCGGAGAAAACCCTTCTGGCGAAATTCCTGAACTCCAGCTCCTCAAAAAGCGGTATGAGCTTGTCAGGATCCGGGTCTTTCCTCCTTAACTGCTGTATTGCAGTACCAACCGGAACATCAACGATTATGGTGGCCAGGCTTTTTGACATCAGGGCCTGATGGCTGAACTCCCTGAGGCTTTCACGGCTGCGCTTCTCCTTTACCTTGTCGAGATTTTCAAGCAGGTTCTCAATAGAGCCAAACTCTTTGATAAGGGTTTTTGCTTTTTTCTCACCAATACCCGGTACTCCCGGAATATTGTCTGATGCATCACCCCATAGTCCCAGTATGTCAATAAGCTGTTCTGGCTTTTCAATACCGAAGCGTTCGCATACCTCCCTGATACCCCAGGTTTCAGCATCATTGCCCTTTCTTGCAGGTTTGAGCATCATTACCTTATCGGAGACCAGCTGCCCGAAATCCTTATCAGAGGTCATCATATATACAGTATAACCTTCCTGTTCAGCCCTTTTTGCAAGCGTGCCTATTATATCGTCGGCCTCATAACCCTCCATCATCAATACGGGAATACGGAAACCCTCCAGTAGTTCCTTGATATAAGGCAGTGAAGAGACAATATCCTCAGGCATATCTTCACGGTTTGCCTTATATGCTGAAAAGTCCGTTTTCCTCAGTGTGGGTGCAACGGAGTCAAAGGCCACGGCAATGTGCGTAGGATCCTCTTTTTTAAGCACCTCGGTGAGTGTGTTTGCAAACCCCAGTATCGCAGAGGTGTTCTGTCCTTTTGAGTTTATCCTGGGGTTCCTGTTAAGGGCATAATAGGCCCTGTATATAAGGGCCATGGCATCCAGCAGCAGCAGTTTCTTTTCCTGGGGCATAAAAGTATTTTTGCACAAATATAGTCAATTATGTCCTGGCATACGGCACCCTGTCAGGGCTGCGGGGTTTTATTAACGGGCAGGAGCAATATAAAACAAAACCCGGCCTTGAGTGACCGGGCTTTGTCCATTAACCAAAACAACATGAAAAGTAACTGCATGTAGTAGAAACGATTCCAATTCAACTAATGAAACATCAAGGACCGTGCCAAAACCCTGGAGCTCTAACGGTTAAACTATGTTAAAAATACCAGCGGTATGCCAGGTTGATGTTCCGTCCGGGCATGGAAATGTTCCTGTCCTCAATACGTGAAAGGTGGTCCCTGTATGCCTTGTCAGTAAGGTTCTCCCCCCTGAGTATTATAACATGCCGCCCCCTGTGGTCAAGGCGGTATCCTGCCTGCATGCCGAGCAGGGTGTACCCGTCTGTAATTTCCTCCTGGGGTGCTACCCTGTCCTGTTTTGACACTGAACGGAGCTGTGCCCCAAACCAGAACTGGCCGAAATCGTACTCTCCGCCAAGCATAAGCCTGAAGGGGGGGATAAATGGCAGGTAAACATCACCGTTTCCGGTACGCCTGCCGTTTACATAATCTGAGGAGGCCCTTAAGGAGAGCCTGTCGGTGGCTTTAAAGTCGATGGTGATCTCACCACCGAACAGCCTGGCCTCATCTCCCTCATAACGGAAGACAGGGTAACCCGAGGCCTCGTCTGTCTGGCCAGTTGGTTCGAAAACTATGAAGTTTAGAAAGTGGTTTAAATATAAAGCTGCCTCGAACCTGAAACGGTTGTTGCTGAAATTGACAAAGAGATCACCCCCGTGGCCGATCTCATCTTTCAGATCCGGGTCGCCAATCTCATAAACACCGGCGCCCAGGTGGACACCATCGGCATACAGCTCCTCAATTATTGGGTTGCGGTGGGAACGGGCCAGCTGCCCGCCTATCTCCCAGCCCTCTGCCGGCCTGAGGTTGATACCCATAGAACCTGAATAGTTGAAGGCATTCCTGGAATGGTCAATAACCGGGAATAGCTCGTTGCTGATAGCACCTGTATGCTGAAAGTCCAGCCTTACACCGGCCTGAAACCTAAGACGGTTTGTAAGGGGGATCTCCTGAAAGGTGAACACGGCCATCGCGATCCTCCTTTCGCCCGGTGTAT
Source organism: Bacteroidales bacterium (assembly GCA_003557805.1). Taxonomy (GTDB): domain Bacteria; phylum Bacteroidota; class Bacteroidia; order Bacteroidales; family UBA7960; genus PUPG01. The sequence goes on from PWNY01000106.1 coordinate 3,279, forward strand.
AAGCTTCATCACCTCCTACTTCAATATTATGGGCATAAAGGTTCATCCCTATTGCCCCCCTGTCAACTATACCGGTGGGTTTATGCTGAAGGGTCAGTGTTGAACTGAATGTGTACTTTTCGTATTCAAGCTCGACATCCTCATCCCACAGGCCGTCAGCTTCCCTCTCAAGTTCAATCTCCTCCTGGTACATCCTGCTGGCATTGAAGCGGAGCTGGGTCCTGTCAAAAAGGGCCTCCCTTTCCCGGAAAAAGCTACCCTGGACACCCTGTCGCTGCATCCTTATTTCCACCTTTTCGTCATCATCCATGGATTCAGGTATTTCAAAGCTCTGGTTTACCATTCCTGCACTAAGGCCCCCGCTCAGGTTATCCCTGTTGAACCCGAACCCGGCGTCACCATCGTAGTTCCTCATGGATGTGCTGTGTATGCGGCCTTCAGGTGTGCGTATATCGCCCGATTGCCTGTAACTGAACCTCCCTGTGAATGCATTGTTTTCCGTGCCGTAAGTGTACCTGCCAAATCCCGCACCCATGTCATTAACGGTGGCACCCTGGGCCGACAGCACACCTGAAGTGCCTGTATCCCAGTTTTCAGGGATGTCGGTGGTTATCAGGTTTATGACACCTCCCAGGGCACTGGACCCGTATAGCAGGCTTGCAGGACCCCTTACCACCTCAACGCGGCTGGCTGCAAGAGGGTCCATGGAAATGCTGTGATCTGCCGAGGTTTCTGAGACATCACCCATTCTTTCGCCGTTCTGGAGCACAAGTATGCGGTCCCCGTCAAGACCCCTTATCACGGGCCTGGAAGGGGCCGAACCAAAGGAGCGCATGTTTACTCCCGGTTCTGACCCCAGCATTTCACCGAATGAGGATTCGCTCCTTCTCTGAAGGGCCTCTCCAACGAATGCCTGGTCAGGCTGGTAACGGAACCCGCTCCTTGTTGGGGAGGAGGTAAATACCACTTCTGCCAGGTCCACAGCGGTCGGGTATACCTCCAGATCCACCTCTATTGTCTTTTTTTCCTCGGTAACGACATCAACTCTTTCAGTTGAATACCCGAGGCCCTGTACTACCAGGCGGTGCTCACCGACGGGAAGGTTTGTTAACAGGTAGTGTCCGGATGCATCCGTGATAGTACCGATACGTGTGCCTTCGACCAGGATATTTATAAACGGGATATGTTCGCCTGTCTCTGCATTGATCACATGGCCGAAAACGTTGGCATCGGTTGCCGGACGCTGCTGTTCGGCTGCATATGCGCTAAGGGAAAAATTTAGCAGAAGAATTGTTATGATCGAAATTATTCTGTCCATTGTATATAAAAGATTGTGGATTATACTATTATGTTCATTATGCTGAAAAAGGTGTATTCAGCAAACTGCCTGCATATTTTCTGTATGCAAATACCTCCATAGCATCCCAAAACACAGATCTGTATGGTTATAATTACCAGGGTATTGCAAGTTTCAGGATATAGGAAGTCAGAAAAGGGGAGGGCCGCGTCCTGTTTTCGGACCGCAGTGATCGCCCGGGACATGAACATTTCGATTGTGAAGCGGCAGCTGCCTCTCCCTTTCAAGTGTCATGCCCAGTGCCAGGAGCACAACAGCAATCATTGCCATGGAGCTCATAAGCTGTGCGAGCACAAACATTTCTGCATCGCTGTGCTCATGGTCCTGAAAGGGGCTGTCACCATCCTGGCTGGCAGTGAAAGGGTGGGCGTGTTCTATTACGATCCCATTATCTGTAATATGGTAGTGCCAGTTGGCCGTTCTGTTATAGTAAAGAAGTGCGACAGCGAATATCGCAAGGAAAGTGATCAGTTTATGCCAGCTACGGGTTTTCATTTTAATGCTCCGGGCAAAAATAACTCATTGTAACAGTATTAACAATATCGGGGCGTGTAAGTTTGCATTTTTTAATACTTTTTCTTCAGGAGATGGGGCGCCGTCTTTTTTCGTAATTAAGGTACTCCCTTTTTTCCATAATTTCTTTCAGCGCAACTGCCAGGCTGAACACCTCGCCAAAAGTGTTGTAGAGGGCCACGGGTGCTATACGTATTGTGTCGGGCTCCCTGAAATCCGGAACAAAGCCCCTTGCCTTTAGGGCTTCATTTATCCTGAGCCCTTCCCCTGGGTGGCAGAGAGCGATATGACCTCCTCTTCTGTGGTCTTCTTCAGGAGTGGCTATATAAAAACCCTCACCTGAAAGCCCTGGCAGGCTGTTTAGCATCTCCCTGAGAAAGGCCGTAAGCCGGAGAGACTTACTGCGTATATTTTCTATCCCCGCCTCTAGCATTATATTCAGTGACCCCTCCATTGTGGATGCCCCAAGAATGCCGGGTGATGATATCTGCCAGCCTCCTGCACTCTCTTCATGTATAAAGTCAAGCGACATGTCGAACTGCTTCTCCTTTACGCAGCCGAACCAGCCGGCCATCAATGGCTCCGTGCCAAAATGTTTTTTGTTTATATACAAAAATGCTGTGCATCCCGGGCCTCCGTTCAGGTATTTGTAACTGCAGAAAGTCGCAAAGTCAACACCCCAGCTGCTGAAACTGTGGGGTATGGCACCGGCCGAGTGGCTGCAGTCAAAGCCTACCGGTATACCCCTTTTGCGGGCCTCCCTGCTCAGGTACTCCATATCAAGAAGCTGTGCGCTGGTGTAAAGAACTGAAGGAAGATAGACCAGCGCTACCTCGGGGGTCATCATTGATACGACCCTGTCTTCGCTGATGGTCTTGCCATCGGATGAGGGTACCAGGCATAACTCCTTTTCAGGGTCAAGACCCTTTTGTTTTATCTGGCCCTTAAGGGCGTATATGTCTGATGGGAAATTCAGCTCATCTGCCAGTATTTTGGTGCGCCTGCCCGCTGGACGGTAAAAAGTGCTGATGAGCGAGTGTATGTTGACAGTGGTGGTTCCGGTGAATATAAGTTCACCTTTTTCGGCCCCCACAAGCCCTGAGGCCATTTCTCCAATCTGTTCGGCAAAATAGAACCATGGCCGCCTGGCCTCCAGCCATCCTCTTATCCCAAGTGTCTTCCATTCGTCAAGCACCCGGAGAAGCGACTCTTCGGCATCCCTGCTTATAAGTCCCAGTGAGTTACCGTCCAGATAAACCTTGTTTTCCGGGAGATAGAAACGCTTCCTGAAACCCGAGAGGGTATCAACCCTGTCCAGCTGCCTGGCTTTGTCACGGAAATGTCCCTCCATACGGGAAGTTAAATTGCACTTTTGAATTGACGCAGAAACCTCAGGTCATTTTCGAAGAACATCCTGAGATCCTTTATCTGGTATATGTTCATTGCAATCCTCTCAATGCCCATTCCAAATGCGTAACCTGAGTATTTTTTGCTGTCGATGCCGCAGTTTTCCAGCACATTCGGGTCAACCATACCGCACCCCATTACCTCTATCCAGCCACTGTACTTGCATATGGGGCAGCCCGGCCCCCCGCAGATGTTGCAGGAAACATCCATTTCGGCCGATGGCTCCGTGAACGGGAAGAATGACGGGCGAAGCCTTATCCTTGTATCCTTGCCGAACATCTCACGTGCAAAGTACAGCAGGCATTGCTTCATATCGGCAAAAGAGACCCCCTGGTCAATATACAGGCCTTCGACCTGGTGGAATATACAGTGGGCCCTGGCGGATATGGCCTCATTCCTGAACACCCTGCCCGGGGATATGGTTCTTATTGGAGGCTTCTGTGTCTCCATAACCCTTACCTGAACCGAAGAGGTGTGGGTTCTCAATGCTATGTCCGGATCCTTGCTTACGAAGAATGTGTCCTGCATATCCCTGGCCGGATGCTCTTCAGGAAAGTTGAGTGCACTGAAATTATGCCAGTCATCCTCTATTTCCGGGCCTTCAGATATAACGAAACCAATCCTCTCAAAAATGGAGTTTATCCTGTTGCGTACAACTGAAAGGGGGTGTCTTCCACCAATGGGGTTGAAGCCTGCAGGCATTGTGGTATCGGGCTTTCTGCCCTCCAGCTTCTTTGCAAGCGCCTCCTCTTCCAGTCTTGTCTTTAAAGATGACAGCCTTTCAGTGGCTTTTTGTTTGAGTATGTTCAGCTGCCTGCCTACCTCTTTCCTTTCTGAAGGATCAACCGACTTAAAATCCTTGAAAAGTGAGGGTATCTCACCCTTCTTTGAAAGCATCCTTATCCTGAATGCTTCCACTTCATCCATGGATTCTGTGGTAAAATTACTTACTTCCTCCAGAAGGGCTTTGATCTTTTCAATCATATCAGTCAACTATCTCTATGCTAATAATGGATATATCCTCGAGCGGGCGGTCCCTGCCGTCTGTTTGTGCAGAGGCTATACTGTCAACGACATCAAGTCCTGAGACTACCTGTCCGAACACCGTATAGGCACCATCCAGGTGCGGAGTGCCCCCCACCGTGGTATATTTTTCCCTTTGTTCGGCCGAGAATGGAGTGTCCATTCCCTGCTCCATCTGGTCAAGCTCCTCCCCGGTCCAGACCCTGCCCTGTACAATATAGAACTGGGAACCTGATGAGCGCCTCTCCGGGTTAACATTGTCACCCTGGCGCGCCGCTGCTATCGCTCCTTTCTGATGGAAGAGGCCTTCTGTAATCTCCGCCGGGACAGTATAGCCGGGGCCACCTGAGCCAAGCGGCTCCCCCGGGACTGCATCCCTGCTGTGAGGATCACCGGCCTGGACCATAAAGCCGTTTATCACCCGGTGAAAGAGAATGCCATCGTAATATCCTTCACCGGCCAGTTTAATGAAGTTGTCCCGGTGCTCCGGTGTTTCATTATACAATACTATGTTTATGTCACCCTTGTCTGTACGGATGATAAGATTCGTGCTGTTGTTGCCACTCTGTGCGCATCCCATAAATACAAAACCTCCCAGTAATAAAAAGGTAAATAATAAAGATATCTGTCTTGTTCCCATTGTGCATAAAGGATTTGTGAGGCCCCAAAGTTACACAATTTAGTTTTACACGGCAACAGGGAAATCATTCAGCCTTCAGGACCTCTGCAGGGTTCTTCATTGCGGCCTTCAAGGTGACAGGGATGAAAGATGCAAGGGCGATTACAATAACGACAAGTAAAGAAAAAACAATATGTATCCAGCTGATAGTTACGGAATATGCATAGTTGTCAAGCCACCTTTGCAGTATCAGGTAGGTTACCGGAAGCGCAATAAACCCACCTGTGAGGATACCCCCGAAAAACTTCCTGCTGAGAGAAATATTTATCCTGACAAGGGAACCGCCAAGTACCTTCCGTATACTGATCTCCCTTCTGCGCTGGTCTACCACAAATATCGTAAGTCCCAGAAGTCCAAGGCAGCTTATTATCATGCAGAGAAAGGCGAACCACACAAAAAGCCTCAGCATGTTTGATTCCTGGCGGTATTGTGACTGTATTATCTCTTCAACAAAACGCAGGTCAAAATACTCACCCGGGAAATAGGAACTGAAGACCTGCTCTATAACTGAGGTTACATGCTGAAAGTCTTCACCCGACAACCTTATGTTAAGTGTGCGTATATGGTCAGGGTCATATATATAGAGTGCTGGTTCAACCGGCTGGTGAAGCGGGAAATAGTTGTAGTCCCTGACCAGCCCTACAACAATATGATGATCGAAGCCTATGTCGGGATAATCGTTGTTTAAGAAACGTTTTCCTATGGGGTCTTCCCACCCCAGTGTCCTTGCCGCAGCTTCGTTTATAATTACGCTCCTGAAAAGGTCAGTCCTCATACCCTGGTCAAAATTCCTGCCCTTTAAGATACCTGTTTCCATTACAGGAAAAAAGAAGGGGTCAACATATCCGTATCTTACCATTATTTTTTCCGTGCTTTCCCCGGTTACTGCATATACACTGCTCTGCCTGCCGGCGACTCCGTTATATGAGCTTGCTGACCCGGCCGACTCAACGCCGGGTATTCCCAGCACGGCCTCCCTGAAATCACTTATAAGCTCACCGGGCACCGGCTGTTGAAAGTTTAGCCTGACCAGGTTCTCCACCCTGAACCCCTTGTCTTTTGACGCCAGGTACCTTGCCTGGTCAAGGATAATTGCGGTAGAGAAGATCAGGGCCGTGGATATAACAAACTGGAAAACCACAAGAACTTTCCTCAACCTTCCCGAACCTGAGCGGGGAGTGTTGCTTTCCGACCTGAGGGCATCAATTGGGCGGTATCTTGAAAGCAGTATTGCAGGATAGAAACCAGCAAGGATGCCTGTTAACAGTAAAAGCAGGACACTGCCAAGGTTCAGCAGCCAGTTGCCTGCAATATCAACTGAAAGTTCCTTGTCCAGGATGGCATTGAAATAGGGAAGGAGGAATTCAAGTATCATCAGTGCAAGTACAAGTGCACATAAGGTAATTGTCATGGATTCTCCAACAAACCTCGCTGCCAGGGTTTTCGGTGTGGCCCCGAAGAGTTTTCGAAGACCCACCTCCCTGCCCCTGAGTGAAGATTGTGCGGTTGACAGGTTGATGTAGTTTATCGCTGCGACCAGCAGTATGAGCAATGCAATGACCGAGAAAAGGTAAACGTTGAAGATATTGCCCAGCTTGTTTGCCATCTGGAACTTCAGGTGTGATGAATTAAGGTAGATATCCCTTACAGGCTGAAGATAGAAAGTGACCGGCATGAATGTTGCCCAGTTATCCTGTTGTCCTTCAGCCCTGTAGTGTTCATTTATTTTCTCTTCAAGGTCTTCAGGGCTGGCACCGGGGTCAAGGACTATATAGGTTGTTAGTGTGTTATTGCCCAGGTGCGAGAAAAAAGGGAGCCCGGGTTCATGGGTCGCAAGTGAAACAAGCACACGGATCTCCTGGTGGCTTTTTATGCCACGGGTATCCATTATCCCGCTTACCTGGTATGTCTGTTCTCCAAGTTCGAAAGTCTTGCCGGCGGCATCAACTGTGCCATAAAGCGTCAGGGCTGTCTCTCTGCATATTACCGCCTGGTTGGGCCTGCTAAGCATCTGGCCCGGGTCTGCCCATCCCAGGGTTTCGATCCCCAGCCACTCAAGCACCCTGCCTTCCGACCTGTAAATGTTCCCCACCGGGAAACGTTTTTCACCGACCCTGATAATGTTACCTTCAGCGTGCATTAACCGAAAAACATCCTCTGCCTGGGGGAACCGCTCCTTAATTACACCGGCCCATCCGCCGCTGGTGAATGCAACATGCTGAATGTCGAGCCCCGCAGGCTCCTGAATGCCTACAAGGCGGTAAATCCTGCCGGCTTCCTCAATATGTGCATCATATGAAAGTTCATCCTGTATGTATAATGCTATAAGGAAAAAGGCTGCAATTCCGGTTGAGAGACCGGCAATGTTAATTATGGTAAAAACGATGTTTTTTGACAGAAACCTAAGGGCCGGTTTGAACAGGTGGGTTATCATTTTCTGGCTTTTACTTCAAGGCAGGTGTTTACAACAAAGACCCGTAAAAAACATTGCCACAGGGATAAAACATCAAGTAATGTGCCAATCTTGCATAAGGCGCTAATAGTGGCGCGCTTATGCAGGTGTGTGAAAACCAGCAGACTGTGTTGTATGCACATAAGCGGACAAGAGTGTCCGAATACGGACGATATCACGGCGCTGCCTGCGGACCCTGCCCCTTTAGTTGAAAGAGGGGTTTGTCCAGGAAAGAGGTAT
>PWNY01000050.1 GCA_003557805.1 Bacteroidales bacterium
AAAGGAATTTTAAATACCGGCATGGTTGTGACGGGTATCTCCATGATCTTCTTGCCTTCTCCCAGATCAAAGTAGTAGGGCTTGAGGGGATGAAAGCCTTCCGTGAATTTTCCGAAAAGATCTTTGCGGACTTTTATGTCTTCTTTTGATAGTTCAGATTACCAGAAATAGTATTTCCGGGCTAGTGGACCCAGCCAGGTAGGCAGAGTTGAAGCATCATACAAGTAATCCCTCGATTCAAGAACCCTTAGCAAATCAATACTCCAGCTAAACCCTGGTCCGCGAAAACCCTGGGGTTTCTGTCCGGTTGCCCTGATTATTGCCTCCTCTGCACCTTGTATCTCCTCCTTAATCTGGTTAAAACTATAACTTTGCAGCCATGACTCATGATTATAGGAGTGGTTGCCAACCTCATGACCACGCTGAGTAATCATTTGCAGGTATTTAAAATTTTCCTGCTGCTCGGTATCTTTTCCAACTATGAAAAAAGTAATCTTGATATCCAGTTCATCCAGAAGATTCAGAACATGAGGTATAAAAATATCGAAGTATGATGGATATTTGTCCCAGCCATCATCTCCGTGTATCTTCATATATGACCATTGGTTATCAAGATACAGTGATATACTGGCCAGTGGTTTTTCCTTTTCAACCATTCAAAATCTCAAAAAACAAGTGAGATGAAGCTGAGAATTCTAATCAATCGGGGAAGCCATTTTTTTGAATTCAAAGTTTCTTTCGATTAATTCATTATAGGTTCCCGAATCTTCAATTTGCCCTTCTTGCATAAAGTATAGGTGATCGCATTTTTCAACAGTAGTTAATCGGTGTGCTATCATAATGATAGTGCGCTCACCTTTCAACCGCTCAATTGCATTTATAACATACCTTTCGGTAACATTATCCAATGCTGAAGTTGCCTCATCCATGATCAAAACCTGGGGATTTTGATACAAGGCCCGGGCAATACCGATCCGCTGTCTTTGACCGCCTGATAGCCGGGTGCCTCTTTCTCCTATAACGGTATTAATACCCTCCTGCAAACTATTGACAAGTTCATCAAGTTGAGCAGCTTTTATTGCATTTTGCAGTTTAATTTCCTCTATCTCCTCATCAGGTAATCCAAAAGCAATATTATGTTTTATGGTATCATCTGCCAGAAATATGAACTGTGGAATGTAGCCTATATTTCCCTTCCATGCAGAAATATTTGTATGAATATCTGTATTATCCACAATGATTCTTCCCTGTTGCGGTATCAGCAGCCCAAGTAACATATCCACCAGGGTAGTTTTCCCGGCTCCTGATGGTCCTACAAATCCAACTGCATTGCCTTTGGGAATGGAGAAAGAAAGGTTTTTTACCGCTTCCTTGTCTGATCGGGGATATGTATAGCTTGCTTCTTCAAACCGGATATTATTCTCAAAATTTAATGTTGTTTCTTTAACTTTTAACTTGTTAATATCCTTATATGGTTTTTTCTCATTATATTTCCTGGTTTCACCTTCAAGTTCCATAGTATCGTTATAAACTGGGTATACTGTAAAATGGTAGTATCGTAAATCGGTAAAAGACCTCATCATTTCTTGTATGGCCGGCATTAGCCGCAATGTAGCAGCTCCAAATAGAGTCATTACCGGAATTACCGATTCCAATCCCCGTTCCTGCCAATAAAGGAGCAGTGCTATTAAAAGCATTCCTGATACAGCTATGGTTTCTATAACCGGTTTATTGGCCATAGATGCTGCCTGGCTGAATGTTTGTGATTTGGCAAAACTTTTAACATTATTGGTAAACCTTTTATGAAACCACTTTTCCCGGTTAAGGACCCGGGCATCCTTAAAGCCGCCCAGTCCTTCATTGACTGAACGTATCATGTTCCCCCGGTCATTTTGCGCTGTTTTTCCATATTTTTGGGTCCTTTCTCTTATCAACCTAAGGAAAAGGGCGGCTCCGCCACCCACAATTACAAATACAATGAGGGTGTTTAATGGCTCCGACCATAAAAGAAGTGCAAAAATTCCCGTTATTAGCACCAGGTCTTTCGTAATCTTCAATAAAGGTGCCATAACATTCCGAGTCAGATATCTTGTTTCTTGTGTCACATTACGAAGTAATTCTGAGGTGTTTCGCTTTAAATGAAATTCATACGGTGCGAACATATAACGCTTAAAAAGATTGCTGCTTATCGAAGCAAAGCGCATCCAGATAAAGCGTGCCTGGATATAATGGTAAACTAATAAATAAGCATTCTTCAGGATAAATACTACTATTAAAAATATGGCTCCATATACAAGCAAATCTCCACCAGTCTCAATTCCAAGCCTTGTCCATACGGGCATAAGCCATTCTATTTCCAGCACGGTATCGGGTGTGGCAATAATGGTTACAAAAACAGGGATCATGCCGATTCCAATTATTTCTAATAAAGCACCTATCATCATCATGAGGAAAAGGATGAAGAGCTTAAATATGTCTCCTGCCTGAAGAAGAGTGAGTAATTTTTTTAGGGTAGAAGTCATTATAATATTAGAACCTATGCATTATATTCTACTGAGATCTATTTTCTTCTTTTCCAGCCTATTCTTTGCCATATCCTTTGCCATATCCAAGGCCGTAGCCGTATTCATAACCGTATCCGTAGCCGCTGGTGCCTTTAATGTTGTTGATGCCGATCACTATATTCTTCAGGTTTGCCTTACTGTTGTAATCTTTCAGAAATTCCAGGTCTGTATG
>PWNY01000352.1 GCA_003557805.1 Bacteroidales bacterium
AATAGTAGGCCCCGCTATGGGCTGATGAATGTGCAATTCCATTACCCGTCAGATCATCCATTTCATATCCAACACTCTCCAGGATATCTATTTCTCCGCAAAAAGGCCAGGAAATTTCATCAACGTATTCATCCCCTAAAGTCCATCCCGCAGCCCAATTTCCACGGTAGTGTGGTACCTTCGCACGTATTTCTATCCTGCCATAAATGAAACTGACTTTTCCTCGGGTTGTTAGTCTGACGGAAGTCCATTCGTGTCCCATATCGTTTCTTCGGGCTTCAATGATGAGGTTACCATTTTCTATGCGGGCATTCTCCAATCTGTTTTCAGTGTAGTATTGCTCTTCATAGTTTCCCCATCCCCAATTACCAATGTCGTAAGTCCACTTTGTTGTGTCTACATATTTTCCATCAAACTCATCCGACCAAACCAGTTTCCATTCATCACCTTCCATCGACTGGGTAAGTGTTTTAGGCGTGATTTCGTGAGGCCGCATCAGCGTAAATTTTATCCAATCAATTTCAATAGGATTATCAAAGTGGACTTTCATTTTGTGCAAACCTTTATTTAAAGGGCTTCCGTCTTTGATATAGGTAGAAAATTCAGAGGTCGATTCATTTTCGGTTATATTGCCGGTTATATTAAAAGTCCTGTCATATGGATTATCGTAGTAATCTTCAATCCAACAAGTTACTCCATTTTCTGAATCCGTTCTAAAATGAATTTGCGTACGGTATCTTCCCGCTACAGGAACATTTACATCCAGGGCAATCCAGCCGGCTGATTCGGCTTGAATATAAGCCGACCCGTCTTGCGGTTGAATAACATTTATTGAACCCTTTGAATGGGTGAAATCTTCGGCCTCTATGAGTACTTCTGTTTTTTGGATATAATGGCCATTGCCACTGTCATTTTGCCTGCCCTGATTGCTCGTGCACGAAACCGTTGCTAAAGCCATTATAAAAGAGATTAACAATGGTTTATAGGTTTTAAAATATGTCATCATGAATTTAATGTTACAACTTTTATGAATGATTAATATAGTGCTTTTCAAAAACTGCACTGATCTTTATTTTTTAAATGTTTACAATAAACAGTGTTACCTCCTTATGATTTTATAGGTATAGATTTTGCCATTGCTTTGCAACCTTAAAATGGCCACACCCTTTGGAATATTCGCAGTATTGATTTTAACCGGGCTATTGCCGCCGGACATTTTTTCTGAGTAAAGAATTTTTCATTTTATCAGTGTTCATAAACCCCAACCCGGACAGGCCAAAACAACAAAGGGCATTACTATTTATCTAATGATTTTCTATATTCATGCTTTACCCAGTCTACTTCCATAACCCATTCACCCTCCATGGGAGAGTCGGTAATTTTCGCGAAGTTTAAAATAGCAAACATGGGCTCAGGGTAGTTATCGCCCAAGCCTTCGTTTCGATATACTTCAACACCATCAACACGGTAAACCAAATCCGAACCTTCCCACTCAACCGAGTACTCATGCCATTCTTCCAAAGTAGCATCAATGCCAGTTCGTGCGCTCCACCAATCGCCCTGATCGCACTCACCTAAGCTCATTATTGCACCAGCAGTGAACTGATTGTCCTGACCATCGCCATGGTGCTCGAATATATCTATCTCGCCAGAGCCTGTTAACGGCCAGCAGATATCCTGATCTTCCCGTTCAATTGGAGGCTCGTTATTATAAGCACCTAATATCCACCAGGCTGGGAACATACTGGGTTCGCCCTGAGTATGTAGGCGTAACCTTGCGGTCCATCTGCCTTTGACAAATTCCTGCCTGTTTTTTGAGCAAATTCGACCAGCAACGTATTTTGTATTTGCTTGTTGATTGCCATGCTTGTCGAAGTTATCACACTCAATCTTTTCGCCAATATTAATTAATCTCAATTTTAAGGTTCCATCACTAACCTCACGGGTTCCATACTTGCCGTCTGGCACATAGCACTGTTTTTCGTTGTTCACCCAAATTCGCTGATCCTGCCAGTTGTTGGTGTCAAAGGTTTCAAAATCATCAAAGAAATCAACTACCCATACTTCTTCAGATGAAGGAGAATTTGTTTTTTCTTTGGGGGCTTCTGTAAATCCCATCATAATAAGGGCTGATATTATTGTAAAAACTGTGATTATCCGATTCATTGGTTTAAATTTTAAGTTAGTGAATTTTAAAATTAGAGTCCATGCTCATATTGTTTTTCAAATTATCATAATGAATTTACTATTACAATTTTTATGAATGATGTAAACAGTGCTTTACAAAAACTGCACTGATCTTTATTTTTTGAATGTTTACAATAAGCAGGGTTACCTTCTGATGATTTTATAGGTATAGATTTTGTCATTGCTTTGCAACCTTAAAATGGCCACGCCCTTTGGAGTATTGGCAATATTAATTTTTACCGGGCTATTGCTGCCAGATATTCTTTCTGAGTAAAGAAGCTTTCCGGAAAGGGAGTAGATTTCGGCATGATAATACATGTCCGAAAGATGATCAAAGTTTATAAATAATTCATCACCACTGACCGGGTTTGGATAGATTGCAGGGGTTGTATTCATCCCTTGAAAAGTCCCTTCGATATTAGTTCCCAATTCAAACTTAAACCAATTTACATTAAATTCGGGCGAAACAATGTATAATCGTAGCTTGTAAAATCCTTTAGGAAGATCAACTGCCTCGGAAATGGTTGTCCACGATTGCCAC
>PWNY01000007.1 GCA_003557805.1 Bacteroidales bacterium
ACCTGTACTCGACCCAGTGCCAGCGGGCATTCGAACCATCCCAGTTCCCGTATGCACCCATGGAGTTATCCCCTGAATGCTGGGGATCATAGCCGTTGTTTATCGCATAGAGATTTTCCCAGGGAGATACATGCGAGGTGTGTATCTCATCTGCAATCAGAGCAATATTTGTGTCCTGGGCAATTGCAGGGAGAAGTGAAGCCAGAATTATCCCCGGAACTATTATCAGTCTGGCCAGGAAAGATATTTTCTTTCCTTTTGGCAGGTATTCTGTAAAACTATTGGGCATCAAAAATTATTCAAAAAAAGAAACACTGACTATAAACAGCTACAAAAATACAAAAACATGGGTATTAAGAAAAAGGGATGACTTAACAGGCCACCCCTTTTCTAACGCTTATACAAGGAACTATCTATTTCTTGTCTTCACCGGAGTCATCTTCCTTCTTCTTTTTATCTTCCTTCACCGGTTTCTCTTCCTTCTTTTCAGCCTTTTCCGCCTCTTTCTTCTCTTCCTTCACTGGCTTTTCTTCCTTTTCGGCCTTTACCTCTTTCTCTTCTTCCTTCTCAGCCTTTTTGCTGTCTTCCTTTACCGGTTCTTCTTTCTCTTCGGCTTTCTCTTCTTTCTTATCGGCCTTCTCCTCCTTCTCTTCCTTTTCTTCCTTCTCTTCCGCCTTTTCCGCCTTTTCCGCCTCTTTCTTATCTTCCTTCACCGGCTTTTCTTCCTTTTCGGCCTTTTCGGCCTTTTCTTCCTTCTTGGATTCCTTGACATCCTTGTCCTCTTCAGCAGCTTCTTTCTCTTTTGCAGCCTTCTCTTCAGCAGCCTTTTTCTCGAGTTTCTTCACCGCCTCTTCCTTCTTGGCTGACTGAGCAGTCTTTTCAGACTTTTCAATCTCCGACTTAAGGTTTGCAAGTGCATCAATGTCACCAAGGGTGGTCTTCTCAAGATTATCCCTCACCTTCTTCACTGCCTTCTTCGTGGACTTCTGCCTGCTCTTTCTCTCGGCTGCCTCGGAGGCTCTTTCTGCATATTTCTCATCCTGGTATACCTTTGTATGCGACACCACGATCTTTTTGCTCTCCTTGTTGAATTCAATCACCTTGAAATCAAGGGTCTCATCCATTTTAGCAGTGCTGCCGTCCTCCTTGACAATATGGCGCGTCGGTGCAAATCCCTCAACACCATATGGCAGGGCTACAATCACTCCCTTGTCAGATGTACCAACAATGGTTCCCTGGTGAACGGAATCGATCGTGAAGACAGATTCAAACACATCCCAGGGGTTCTCCTCAAGCTGTTTGTGCCCGAGGCTAAGGCGGCGGTTTTCCTTGTCAACATCAAGTACAACCACATCAATGCTTTCACCGATCTTTGTAAACTCGGCAGGATGCTTGATCTTCTTGCTCCATGAAAGGTCACTTATGTGAATTAGGCCGTCAACGCCCTCTTCCAGCTCCACAAATATCCCGAAATTGGTAAAGTTGCGGACCGTTGCCGAGGTTTTGCTGCCCATGGCATACTTCTCATGTATATTCTCCCACGGATCGGGAATAAGTTGTTTGATACCAAGAGACATTTTTCTCTCCTCGCGGTCAAGTGTAAGAATAACTGCCTCAACCTCATCACCCACCTTCAAAAAGTCCTGTGCGGTTCGCAGGTGCTGCGACCAGGACATTTCTGAGACGTGAATAAGGCCTTCCACTCCGGGGGCTATCTCTATAAAGGCACCGTAGTCGGCAATAACGACTACCCTGCCCTTTACCTTGTCACCAACCTTCAGTTCAGGATCCAGTGAATCCCATGGATGAGGAGTAAGCTGTTTGAGTCCGAGTGCGATCCGTTTTTTATTCTCATCAAAGTCGAGGATAACAACATTTATCTTTTCATCAAGGCTTACGATCTCTTCCGGATGATTGATCCTTCCCCATGAGAGGTCAGTAATATGAATAAGTCCGTCAACACCCCCGAGGTCAACAAATACACCGTAGGATGTGATGTTCTTCACGGTACCCTCCAGTATCTGCCCCTTTTCCAGTTTGGCAATGATCTCGGCCTTCTGAATCTCCAGCTCGGCCTCTATAAGTGCTTTGTGTGATACAACAACGTTCTTGTACTCGTGGTTGATCTTGACCACTTTGAAGTCCATTGTTTTGCCCACGTAAATATCATAGTCACGGATAGGCTTCACATCGATCTGGGAACCCGGCAAAAAGGCTTCTATACCGAAAACATCGACGATCAGACCGCCTTTTGTGCGGCATTTTACAAATCCCTGTATTACCTCGTCATTGTCTTTTGCCTGGTTAATACGCTCCCACGAACGAAGGGTGCGCGCCTTCTTGTGAGAGAGCACAAGTTGTCCGGTACTGTCTTCCTGGCTCTCCACGTATACCTCAATGGTGTCCCCTATCTTCAGGTCGGGGTTGTAACGCAGTTCGGCAGCAGGAATGACCCCGTCGGATTTAAAGCCAATGTTGACCACAATCTCACGGCTGCTCATGGATACCACCTTGCCATCTATTACCTCTCCCTCACCTATAGACTTGAGGGTTTCCTCATACATGGACTCCATGCGCTTGCGCTCAGTCTCAGAATATAGCTCATGCTTTTTATCGACGGCGTCCCAGTCAAATTCACCAGGTACCTGCTCGGAAAATGAATCATCCTTTTGAATTGGGAGCTCATCGCTTCCGATTGGTTTCTGGGGGTCCTCAATATTGAGTTCCTCTGTATTGGCCTTGGGTTTTTCCGCCTGATCGGTGGTCTTTACAACCGGCTTTTCTTCCGGGCTACCGGATTGTTTCTTTTCTTCTGACATTAAAAAAATTTCTTAATACTGTGGTTGTCCGGCAAGTAGAATCCGTACAACCTGGTTACACAATAGATTTTCAAGGGCCCGCAAACGGGACTGCAAAATTATAAAAAAAATGATAAAGTGAAAAACTAAAAATCAGAATTTTAGCACATTAAAGTGGCCTAACAGGCAGATCAGGCGATCCTTTGCTTGAGCATACTGATGTCAACGACCTCTATCATATCTGTAACATATTCAAATTCAACCCCTTTAAGATACAAGGGATTGATCTCCTCGACATTCTTTCTATTTTCCTTTGACAGTATGATCTTCTGTATACCTGCCCTTTTTGCGGCAAGGATCTTCTCCTTTATACCCCCTACAGGAAGCACCTTGCCCCTTAGGGTTATCTCACCTGTCATTGCAACTCCCGGCCTTACCTTGCGCTTTGTGAATGCAGAGGCCATTGACGCGAACATGGTAATACCTGCCGACGGACCATCTTTTGGCGTCGCCCCCTCCGGTACGTGCATGTGAACATTGTACTTCTGAAATGCATCCGGTTCTATCCCGAGTTGGTCAGCATGCGACTTAAGGTACTCATAAGCCAGGGTGGCAGATTCTTTCATTACGTCACCCAGGTTCCCTGTAAGGCTTAGGTTACCCTTTCCCTTGCTTAGGCTTACCTCCACGAACATTACCTCGCCGCCGGAATAGGTCCATGCAAGCCCGGTCATCACCCCGGCCAGGTCCTTGAGAATAGTCTGGTCACGGGAATATTTTGGGGCTCCAAGTATATTCTCAAGATCCTCCACCTTGAGTGTGGAACCAGCCTTATTTCCCAGTACGATATCCCTGGCCCTTGCCCTGGCTATCTTTGCAATGGTCTTCTCAAGGCTCCTTACCCCCGATTCACGGGTATAGTCCTGGATTATCCTTTCAAGGACCTTCTTGCTAAAACGAAGCTGGCCCATTTTCAGACCATGAGCCTCGAGCTGTTTCGGAATAAGGTGCCTTTTGGCGATCTCCTGCTTTTCTTCCACTATGTACCCGCTAAGGTCAATTACCTCCATCCTGTCGCGAAGTGCCGGCTGGATGCTGGCAAGTGAGTTTGCGGTTGCTATGAACATTATATTGGACAGATCGTACTCAACTTCCAGGTAGTTGTCATAAAAGGTGTTGTTCTGCTCAGGATCGAGCACCTCGAGCAGGGCTGATGAGGGGTCGCCGCTGAAGGTTTTGTACCCCACCTTGTCAACCTCGTCAAGAACAAAAACCGGGTTTGAGGTTCCGGCCTTCTTCAGGTTCTGGATAATCCTGCCGGGCATGGCCCCCACGTATGTTTTACGGTGACCCCTGATCTCTGCCTCATCCCTGAGTCCCCCCAGGGACATCCTGATATACTTCCTTCCTATTGCCCTTGCTATGGATCTGCCCAAAGAGGTCTTGCCCACTCCCGGGGGGCCTACGAAGCAGAGTATGGGTGATTTCATGTCACCCTTTAGCTTAAGCACCGCCAGGTACTCGATTATCCTCTCCTTGATCTTCTCCAGCCCGTAATGGTCCCTGTCAAGGATACGCTGGGCCTTCTTTAGGTTGAAACTGTCAGGAGTGTATTCATTCCAGGGGAGTTCAACCATGGTTTCCAGGTAATGCATATGGACGGTATATTCCATTGCAGCAGGGTTCATTCGCTGCAGCCTGGCCATCTCCTTTTCAAAAACATCCCTGACACTCTTGTTCCATTTCTTCCCGGCAGCCTTCTCCTTTAGGTTGTTTATCTGCTGTTCATGGGGGTTGCCACCCAGTTCCTCCTGGATGGTCTTCAGCTGCTGCCCCAGGATGTAGTCCCTTTGCTGTTTGTCTATATCAACCTTTACCTTGGACTGTATCTGGTTTTTGAGTTCCACCACCTGCAATTCCCTCTTTAGGTGACCAAGCACCATATTCGCCCTTGTTTCAACATCGGGCACCTCCAGGAGTTTCTGCTTTTCATGCACCTCAATGGTGAGGTTTGAGGAGATGAAGTTGACCAGGAATACGGGGCTTTCTATGTTTTTAAGTGCAAATGCGGCATCACTGGGTACATTTGGTGAGAGCTTCACTATCTGTATGGCCATATCCTTGATGGTGGATATAAGTGCCCTGAACTTTTCATCCTTCTGTGGCTCCCTTACTGACTCAAATGCTTTTACCCTGGCCGTGAAATAGGGTTCTGCCTGCAGCTGCTCAACCAGCTCAAAACGCTTTTTCCCCTGGATAATAACGGTAGTGTTGCCATCGGGCATCTGCAGCACCTTGACTATGCTAGCCGAGGTGCCTACCCTGTTCAAATCATCAAAACCGGGATCCTCAACCGAGGCATCCTTTTGTGATACGACACCGATAATCTTTGAACTCTTATAAATCTCCCTTACAAGCTTGATAGACTTGTCACGGCTCACGGTGATGGGGATAACAACGCCCGGGAACAAAACGGTGTTCTTCAGTGGCAGAACAGGAAGCTCTTCGGGAACCTCTTCCCTGTCCATCCGCTGCTCTTCCTCGGTTGAAAGCAGGGGTATGAATTCACTTTCTGGTTCCTGCCCGTCCTGTAAAACATAAAAATCTCCTTCAAATATACTTCGCATATTAAATTACGTCAATTTGTCATTAAACAGAGAAACAAAGCCATTATGTCAAACCCTGCAGTCGCACCGGACTTTGCCTGAAAAAACTGCTGGCACTTAAAACCAGATGTTTACGCACTAAATGCAGGATTTGTGGCCTGGTGATCACCTATTACTGCAAGTGCCGTGCCACAGATAAAAGAGACCCGCGGCAATGGGACAGGTCGTTAGCCAAAACCCAGATTAATGGTATCAGAGTATTTTGCGGTAACCCATCGTATGCTCAAATACCTTGTTCATTATCTCCTCGTCCTCCGGGGTAAACACCCTGTTTCTCCTCTCATACACCCTCCTGGCGACCTCCATTGCTTTCTCAAGGTCTACAGTACTGAAACCTGAAACACTGCCCCAGGTGAATGAGGGAATAAAATTACGCATAAAGCCGGAGCCGAATACCTGCGCACTTATACCCACAACGGTACCGGTATTGAACATGGTGTTGATACCGCATTTTGAATGGTCGCCCAGGAAGGTTCCACAGAATATGCTGCCTGTTCGTACAAAGCTTTTTTCCTCGTAGTCCCAGATTTTGATCTCGTCGTAATTGATCTTCAGGTTGCTGGTATTGGTATCGGCGCCTATATTACACCATTCCCCGATAACGCTGTGCCCTAAAAAGCCGTCATGGGCCTTGTTGGAATAACCAAAAATGACCGACGACTGGATCTCCCCTCCCACCTTTGAGTAGGGGCCTATAGTGGTGCCACCATAAATCTTTGCACCCATGCGTACCGTTGCCCCCTCACCTACCGAAACAGGGCCCCGGATCATTGCACCGTCCATAACATGTGAGTTTTCGCCTATATAGACAGGGCCTTCGCTTGCATTTATCATTGCCATCTCAACCCTGGCACCCGCCTCTATAAATACATTCTCAGGCGATAACACCACTGCATGCCCTGGCACCGGCTGGCTTTCCCTTCCCCTTGTCAACAGTTCATGATCAGCAACAATCTCCTGTTCATTCAGGGTAAGGATATCCCAGAGCCTGGACAGCTTTTTGATCCTGCCCCTGTAATGAAGTGGTTCAACCTTGTCCAGTAGCTCGGAATCCATATTGTCAATATCTTCGGCCTTAACACGGTGAGCTATAAGGATATCACCCGAAACCAGGGTCTGGTTCGGGAGAAGGCGGCCTATCTCCTCCACAAGTGAAGCATCAGGTACCACGCTTGAATTTATAAGTACATTGTCCTCTTCCCTGACAAGCGGGTACTTCCTGGCCAGGTATGGCTGTGTAAGGCTGGAGGTCTCCTTGCCCAGGAAATACTGCCATTTTCCCCTCATGGTCAAGATACCCAGGCGTATATCCGCCAGTGGCCTGATAAAGGTGAACGGGAGCAAATGGTTCCGGGCCTGGGCGCCAAATAGGATGTAATTCATTTTCGGGTGGTATGTTTTATTCCGGCAAATAGATTCCGTATAAAAATAAACAAAAAAAGCCCTCAGAAAGAGGGCTTTTATCAATATTTTTCAACAAACATCCTATTTCTCCCTGTTCAGGTGCTTTTTGTATTTGGTCCTGAACTTGTCAACACGTCCGGCAGAGTCAACTAGCTGTTGCTTACCGGTATAGAACGGATGCGAAGTATGGGATATCTCAAGTTTGATAAGAGGGTACTCATTACCGTCTTCCCATTTTACTGTTTCCTTGCTGGTCGCGGTTGAGCGCGTAAGGAAACTGTAGTCATTCGACATATCCTTGAATACGACGTATCTATAGCCTTTGGGGTGAATATCTTTCCTCATCAGAATGTTTGTTTTAAATTTTCAGCTTCAATAAAATCTTTTTGGGAGTGCAAAAATAGCAAAAATTTTTCAATACAAAATATTTTGCAGCAAAGTTTTACATTATCGAAGCCCTTTAAGACCTAGTCCAGTACATTTACAACAAGGCCGCTCCTGAGTTTTGGCTCAAACCAGGTGGTTTTGGGAGGCATAATGTTGCCCGTGTCGGCTATGTCCATGAGCTGCATCATGGTTACCGGGTAAAGGGCAAAGGCCACCTCCATCTCACCACTGTCGACCCTCTTCTCAAGTTCCTGCAAACCGCGTATCCCCCCCACAAAATCTATCCTTTTGTCGGTGCGCAGGTTCTTGATACCAAGAACAGGTTCAAGCACACACCTTGACAATATGGTGACATCCAGGACGCCGATGGGGTCGTTGTCATCATATGTGTGATCACCTGCCTTCAGGGAATACCATTCACCGTCCAGGTACATACTGAAGGTATGGAGAGATTCAGGCCTGCAGGCTTCCCTGCCCTTTTTCTCGACCCTGAAGTCCTTTTCCAGCTTTTCAAGGAAGCTTGCCTTGTCAAGACCGTTCAGGTCCTTTACCACGCGGTTATAATCAATTATGGTCAGCTGATCGTCGGGGAAGACCACGGCCATAAAGAAATTATAAGGCTCACTGCCGCTGTGAGAGGGGTTATTCTCCCTTTTCTCCCTGCCAACAAGTGCTGCAGCTGCAGTCCTGTGATGCCCGTCAGCCACGTAAAAACACTCAACCCCTGTAAACAGCCCCTCAAGTTCATCGATCAGATCATCATCATCAATCACCCAGAATTTATGCCCAAAGCCGTCATCCGCCACAAAATCGTAAACCGGCTCTGCCCCGGTAACCCCTTCAACTATCTCATCTATTGCTTCCTGCTTGTTATAGGTGAAGAAAACAGGTTCAGCATTGGCGTTTGTTATCCTTACGTGCTTCATCCTGTCCTCTTCCTTGTCAGGACGGGTGAGTTCATGCTTCTTAATTGTACCGCTCATGTAATCTTCAACTCCAGCGCAACCAACAATACCATATTGTATCTTGTCGCCCCATGCCTGGGCATACACATAGTATTTGGGTTTTTCATCCCTTACCAGGTAGCCCTTCTCAATGAACTTGCTGAAGTTCTCCCTGGCCTTGTCATATACCTGTTGTGAATACAGGTCAATACCTTCGGGGAGCTCGATCTCCGGTTTTACAACCCTGAGAAAGCTGTATGGGTTGTCTTTTGCCTCAATACGGGCCTCCTCTGAGTTCAGAACATCATAGGGCCTTGATGCCAGGTCCTTTACAATACTGCCGGGGGGCCTGTACCCCCTGAAAGGTTTAAATATTGCCATATTGAATTACTTTTCAACATTAACCACTCACTTGTTTACCTGAAAGCTTGTATCACCCTTTTCCAGAAAGTTCACTATCTGGTTAGCCGCGGCAATACCTGCATTGATATTGGCCTCTGCTGTCTGGGCACCCATTTTCTTGGCGGTGAATACGTATCGCCCCGGAAATCTTTTCTCGATCTCCTCCCTGCACTCAGGTGCAACATCGGCAAGATAACTAAAGCCTGGCTTCTGTTCCAGTACCTCAAGAAGGGCATCCTCATCAATAACCTCCTTACGGGCAGTATTTACAAGTACTGCCTTTTCAGGCATCTCCATTAGCAGCTCACGGCCTATTGACTTTTTGGTCTTATCGTTTGACGGTATATGCAATGAAACAAAATCGCACATTCCGTACAGTTCCTTTTCAGAACCAAGCGGTTTGACGCCGTCTTTCTCTATCTCCTTCCCGTCCACAAAGGGGTCAAAGGCAAATAGCTCCATACCGAACCCCCCGGCAATTTTCGCAACAAACCTTCCTATATTACCGTAGGCATGTAAGCCGAGTTTCTTACCCCTGAGTTCCGTCCCGGAACTTCCATTGAAATTCTTCCTAACATGATAGAGCATCAAACCGAACACAAGTTCGGCAACTGCATTTGAGTTCTGGCCGGGGGTGTTCATTGCCACCACACCTTTTTTGTTGCATGCATCCAGGTCAATATTGTCATATCCTGCCCCGGCCCTGACAATGACCTTAAGCTTTTTTGCAGCTTCGATTACCTCAGCTGTAGCCTTGTCACTGCGGATTATCATTGCATCGGCATCTGCAGCTGCCTTTTTCCACTCTTCCGCGGACCCGTACTTTTCCAGCAGTACAAGTTCATATCCGGCCTTGTCTGTTACCTCTTTGATACCATCCACTGCTGCTGGTGCAAATGGTTTTTCAGTTGCTATAAGCACTTTCTTCATATCCCTTATGTTTTTTTTAATTTATGACAGCTTAATTTTCTCAAACTCCTTCATCACATCCACCAGTGCCTGAACACTTTCAACAGGCATCGCATTATAGGTAGATGCCCTGAACCCGCCTACCGAGCGGTGGCCCTTAAGGCCGACCATCCCCTTTGAGGTAGCAAACTCCAGGAACTCCTTCTCCAGCTCCCTGTATTCATCGTTCATAACAAAGCAGATATTCATAAGGGAACGGCTATCTTTCTCGGCAGTACCCCTGAACAAGGGGTTGCGCTCAATCTCGCCATAGAGGATTTCAGCCTTTTCCCGGTTTAATTTGTACATAGCACTTACACCCCCGAGTTTTTTCAGCCAGCGGAGTGTCTCCAGGCAGGTATAAACCGGCAAACATGGAGGGGTATTGAACATTGACCCGTTTTCTATATGTGTCCTGTAGTCCAGCATTGTCGGGATATGCCTTTCAACTTTCCCAAGTATATCATCTCTGATAATAACAAAGGTGGCACCTGCAGGGCCAAGGTTTTTTTGTGCCCCGCCATAAATTAACGCATACTTTGAAATATCAACAGGGCGGCTGAATATATCAGAGCTCATATCTGCAACCATTGGTACGGGGCTGTCATAATCCTCATGTATCTCTGTACCGAATATTGTATTGTTGGTTGTGATGTGGAAATAGTCAGCATCCCCGGGTATACTGAAGTCGGATGGAATATAACTGAAATTACTGTCAGCCGATGATGCTACCACTTCAACCTCTCCAAATCCCTTTGCCTCCTTTATGGCCTTTTTTGCCCAGCTTCCGGTCTCAAGGTAGGCTGCTTTTTTGTTAAGGAGATTGAAGGGGATCATGCAAAACTGCAAGCTTGCACCCCCGCCCAGGAAAAGCACATGGTAATTGTCAGGAATGTCAAGCAGCTCTTTGAATAGCTCAACCGTCTCATCCATAATTGCCTGAAAGTCCTTCCCCCTGTGTGATATCTCCATCACTGAAAGACCGATGCCATTAAGGTCGAGAACGGCCTTTGCCGTATTCTCAATTACCTCTTTTGCCAAAATAGACGGACCCGCGCTAAAATTATGTTTTTTCATATTTTTTTGATTAAATAAAGGTTAGTAATGCAACTTATTTACATAAATTTTCCTGCAAATATGGCAAAATAAAAATACTGGCAAAAGAATTCCCTGTAAAATAATTCGTTACCGGGAATCCCCCCTGCCTGCCAGGTGATCACCGGCTGTTGTCAGGCATCCTTGCGTCCACATCCTGCAAAAGAACCCAGCGTCCTTCCCTAAGAACAAGACCGTCAAAAATGTTAACTTCCGGAAAATAGAACTGATAATGCCCCCTGAGG
>PWNY01000066.1 GCA_003557805.1 Bacteroidales bacterium
CAACCAGAGAATAACCCCCTTCCCCGAACTGCCTGCTTATGGCAGATGTTTCACTGAAGTTCAGTTTGCAGCCAAGGGTATGAAATGCTATTTTTCTTTTCTGTTCTCCCATTTAGGTTATTTGCGCAATGCAAAGATAACCCATAATCAGCATTTAATGGCTTGTTAACCTTTGCAGCTTTTATTATATATTTGCGGCTTGATTTTTGCCCTGAAAATTTTGAACTAAAAATTCCTATAAAGATGAGAAACACTCTTATTTCAGTTTTAGCCCTGATAGCATTATTGACCCTTAACTCACCTGAGGCAAGGCCACAGGGTACTGATTTCAGTAACGCACGTATTTTCAGTGCAGGGTTCTCCCTGAACTATTCATATGGCTATATAGGAAGCAGGAGTATACGTATACCCCCGGTTAATGCATCACTGGAGATAGGCATTCACGAGTTTGTTACTGTCGGGCCGTTTGTTGCATACAGCAGCTGGAGCTATCCCGCCAGGACAAGGTCATTTGTTAATGCCGGCGTAAGGGGCAGCTTTCATTTCTCACCACTTTTAAATGACCTGCTTGACGGCAGCATCGACGAAAACCAGATAGACTTTTATGCTTCAATGCTCTCAGGCCTGGAGTTCAGACAGTATGGAGCAAGCAGTGATGAAGGGATAAGCGGATTTATTGACAATACAAGGTTGTTCCTTGGCCCCGTTGCCGGTGTAAGGTTTTACTTTGCCGATAATTTCGGGGTATTCTCGGAAGTCGGCAGGGGTGCGCTTGGTGCAATAACAGTCGGGGTTTCATTGAATCTGTAACCTGATATTTGTATTATATTTCGAATAAGTATAAGACCTGTATTATGGGTCTTATTGTGTATTAGAATATAATGGCAGACAGTGTATATATATCAGCTAATCTAGCCGTCAGTCAGATTACAGATACGAATAATCTGTTGAATCCTTTAGGGATTAATAACGGTCCTTTTAGTTCAGAATGGAAATTACGGCTTAATATTTCCAGTTTATTCTCCAGGTAGCATTTAATTGTTTAATCTATCACTGGTACTGCAAAAATTTTAAGCCCCTCAGGCAATCTGTCATAATACGGGGTTGGTGCAGGGGCCATGGGTGGCTGGCCAAGTGAGTCAAGTATTCTCTGCCCTTTATCCTTATTAAGAATAAAGGCAACAAATTTCTCTGCCACTGCCTGGTTTTTGCTTCTTTCCGGTATTGTAAGGCCATATACCATGGCCTGCCCCCATTCTGTTATCTTCTCCCCGGGTCTTGCTCCAAGGGTTTCAGTGCTTACAGTGGCATACCAGTTATTTAACCGGGGGTCTCCGAGGTTTAATTCAGGGGGCAGTTCCAGGTACTTCAGACCATGCTGTTCTGCAACACTTCTGTAAAGGAATATATAGTCGAGGTGGCCGCTCTCAAGCAGTGCGATCAAATCAGTCTCCTTTGGCCTGATATTATTGCCTGCCCTTTCAAGAAGCCGCTCTGCAAGCCCCGGGTTGTTGTAATAGTTTTCGGCAAGCTTTGCGGTAAAAACTGTCCTGACCCCGCAGGGATCATGGTCCGGGTTGCTTCTTCCGGACTCCACACCCGGATGTAGAAGTATTTCATGCCAGTTATCCGCATTGATCCGATCTTCATGCCTTGATCCGGATGTATAAACAATCGCCATTTCATTGGCAGCAAAAGAGATATACCAGCGGGCATGCTCCGGAATCAGCATATTCTCTATTACCATAAAGTCAGCAGAAAGGAATACATCAGCGGGAGTTTCAAGGTCGGCGACCCGCCTGGCACCGGCCTTGCTTCCCCATGCCTCCGTCCTTATTGTTACATCCGGATGTTCCTGGGTAAATGCTTCTGAGATCATCTTAACCGGATAGGTAAGGCTACCTGCATGTATTACGTACAGTGTATCCCCATCCTTGGTGCCCATATCGCAGGATATCATTAAAAACACTGCTGCTGTATACAGTACAAGGGACTTCATAAGCCAGGGGTAACAGACTTAAACATTATTATCTTTGCGAAGATAATACTTATCTGTATGAGAAAGACTTTACCACTGTCTGCATTACTGCTTATCTGTTTATGGTCTTGCCGGAACCCGGGGCCCGGCACCACAGACGACAGCAATACCTTGCCTGACATGCACACTTCCAGGATAGCCCTTGACTATTACGGAAGCTATGAGGGGCTGTTGCCTTGCGCAAGCTGCTCCGGCATATATACGGTAATAGTTCTGATCGAGGATGACACATATAAAATATGCCGGAGGTACGAAGTTGAGGGTGATGAAAGGGTTTATACATCAGGGGGCCGTTTTCACTGGGACGACAGCGGTGGAAAAATAATACTGGAAAACGAAGATCCTCCCAATGTATATCTGGTGGGGGAGAACCGGCTTTTCCAGATGGATATTGAAGGGCGCAGGATAGAAGGCGGGCTTGAGAAGCACTTTATTCTGGAAAAGAAGAGGTAAGCCTTCTGCTGATAATAATTATAAATACTGTTTTTTTATATCTTTACCCCTCTTCATTTTAAAACCGGACATTATGCGATTCAAGGGTGTATTTATTTTGTTGGTTTTTTCCCTTCTTGCTGTATCTGCTCAGCATGCACAGGAAAAACGTCTTGAGGCTGAAATCGAGGTAGTTACTGAGCACAGTGTTACCATTAACGGGCGAAATATACCATATAAGGCCATGA
>PWNY01000306.1 GCA_003557805.1 Bacteroidales bacterium
ATTTTTTAAAATCGGTAAACCCATTGTCGATCTGCATGCTGCCATTGGCACCTTGGTTGTCGAATGCATAGTGCCTCATGCTGCCGCTGCTGAGCAGTTGTATTCCGGCATAATGGCCGCCGGTTTCGGCATAGGCATAAGCCAGGCGGGCTGTTGTGTTAATGCTCGCCCTGTGGTATTTAACATCGCGCAGCACCCAATCAGCAAAAAAACCGGCAAATAGGTTTTTGTATGTCGCTGATGATTTATTAACAATGGAATACCTGGTAATGAAAAAGTCCTCGGCTGGATCCTCATCCCAAAAGTAGATATGATAATCAATTTCAACATCCAGTGGTGGCAATCCGTATTCTTGCTGATCGTGCACCACGCCATGCACAACAACAGGCGCTGCCGTGTGATCTCCGACTATTACCGGTAGTTGCGCGGGAAAAAGCGTTTCGCTAAAGCTACCAGCTTCACTTCCATAGACATTATCGACTACGCTGTGTGTGTTGTCTCCCAAGATCAGTCCGGCGCAACGTATAAGCGTATAGCCCCTGTTATAACGAAGTCCAAAGCCCTGGTTAAAATCGGGATAATTAAAGCCAATGGCGCCCCTGGCCGAAATGGTGGTAGCGATTCGGCCTGCCTTAATATTCACGTAATCACGATTTAGAGTCAAAAAAAATGATTTCCTGCCTATCATGCCATTGTCCTGGTCATAAAACCTTATGGTAAGCAGCGCCGAGTGGTTTGCAGGCATATCCGGTGAAGCATTAATTATGAATGGGTTATCGGCGTTATCCATAAGGTCATGGGTGTCCATGGCACCTAGATAGATTGAATCGGCAGCTATGAGCAGGTAGGGTGAATCAGAAGTCATGATTGCATGGACGCCTTCTGCAGGTGCCAGGAGGTTAGTAAACTCCATGGAAAGGCTGAAATCTTCTCCGGGTCTGATGAAGGCAAGTTCATCATCCTTCCATAACTTTTCTGAGATTGTTATGTAGGGATGTGTTGTTTCGGTGAGTGCCCGATACATGTTGAGCCGACCAAAGCCGAGTTGTTCAGCGTAATTTTCATTGCCTGCCACGGAGTCGATGGGATCGCTGGTTATTTTCAGCAGGGCTTTTATTTGCAGTGCATCGAACTCCGGGTAGTATGATCTGGCAATGGCAGCGGCTCCAGCCACGACGGGAGCAGCCATAGACGTGCCGCTCGACTTTGTATAGGAATTATTGCGCCATGTAGAGAGCAGGCTTGCCCCAGGAGCCGTAACGTCAACAAAAGAACCATAGCTCGAAAAATGGGTCTTGATGTCGAAACTGTCGGTAGCAGCGACGCTGAGCACTCTTTCGAGCGACGCCGGGAAAAAGACTTCCGGGCTGTTGGCATTCCCGGCTGCACCAACCACAAGCACATCGTGGTTAAGCACGGCATAGTCGATGATATCCTGGCCAAAAGGGCCCGGGTTGAAATGGCTGCCCCACGAGCAATTGATCACAGACACACCCTGGTCGGCAGCATATACAATGCCTTCGTAAGCTTTTATCAGGCGGCCAAAATCATCGCATATCTTTACAGGGAGAAACTTCGACTTATAACCCGTGCCTGCAATGCCTGTGATATTATCGGTGGCAGCAGCGGCTATGCCCGACACATGCAAACCATGGGCATTCTTGTTAAATGTCGGGTCGTTGTTGCCTTCGCCCAGGTCCCAGCCATAAAAATTATCAACATAACCATCGCCATCAGAATCTTCACCGTTTATAGGATCATCATAGTTATACTTTATTGCATCCACAATGTCAGGATGGTGTAAGTCTATACCGGTATCAACGATACCAATTACTGTGTTGGTATCACCTTTCCAGACAGCCCAGGCCTGGAAAGCCGAAACAGACTCAAGAAAGTATTGGTCCCACAACAGGGTATCATTTGGAAAATGTACATCTGTATAATCGTCATCTGTAAACAATTGAGGAACATACCTGGGCTGAACGTATTCAACCAGGCCGGTTCCGGCGATTGCGAACATCATTTCTTTTATTCGATCTGAGTCATCGATAAATACTTCGTAAATACGCGACAGGTCGCTGTAGGGTCTACCCGACGAGTGATACTTCTCCGCAGGAGTTGCATGGTAAGGAAACACACGGCCAACAATCACAGCCTTTTCATTACCAAGGACAGACTGGACTGTCTCAGGCAGTGCGTCTAATGTTCCGGTTTTTTTTACCGCTTCTGTTGTCAGTTTAAAGATGATGTGGCCGGGAAGAACATGTTCAGTACCGAGCCCATCAGCATGTATTCTTGCCCAGTCAGCTTTTGCTGATGGTAAAAAGCTTGCAAAGATTAAAATCAACATGAGCAAATTGCGGCTTGGCAAAGCATAAGGCTTTTCGGAAAATGGCAGAAATGACAAACCCTGATTTCTGGTGTTTTTTGAAATATTTAAAATT
This sequence comes from Bacteroidales bacterium, assembly GCA_003557805.1. Lineage (GTDB taxonomy): Bacteria > Bacteroidota > Bacteroidia > Bacteroidales > UBA7960 > PUPG01. The sequence goes on from PWNY01000306.1 coordinate 2,445, forward strand.
AGGTTCAATGAAAAAACTGGCATGAAAGTTAACAATTATGGTTTATCATCCCCCATGAGGGTTTGTAGCTTTTGGTTTTGAATGTAGGGTATTTCCAGTGTTGATGTCATCATATGGCGGTATATCGTCCAAGGCTTCCCATTCTGTGGCTTGCACATTTTTTTTGACACAATAATGCAGCATACCATTGGTAACCGTCAAATAATCAACGCCAAAGGAAAAGTTATAGCGGGCTACCTGATCAAACACCTCTTGAGTGATCTTTACGTCAGG
>PWNY01000178.1 GCA_003557805.1 Bacteroidales bacterium
AACCTGCTCTTCGGGTTCTGACTTGGATGTTTTTTCGCCAAAGGCCGCCTCTGCGTTATCCAGAAACTCACGTTTCCACATAGATATCTGATTGGGATGCACTTCAAACTGCTGAGCAAGTTCGCTGATCGTCTTTTGCTCCTTAAGGGCTTCAAGGACCACGGTTGACTTGAATTTGGCCGAAAACTTTCTTCTGCTTCGTCTCATTTTTATCGGGTTTATGGGTTCGTTGTCTAACTTAACCATTGGTCCGATTTTTAGGGAGTATTATAAATGTAGGGAAATTCCCTACATTTATAATATATTTGCCATTACAAACTCATTCCAAGAATCGCTATACATTTTCATTAACAACTTGTATTAACAATTATTAATAAATTTAAAGATATGAAGAAATTATTCACAATAATCGTAATGATGGCTATCGTAATAGGATTGTCGTCTCACACAGCTGAAGCACAAAAGCCGGAATATGACAGAAAAGGTATTGAAGTAGGAAGCTACAACAATGTTACCTTTTCATTAGGCCTACATTCTGTTGGTCGCGTTCAGTACTTGCAGCAAAAAAATGTTAGAGTTTGGGATGGAGGATGGGTAACCCCAGACGAAACACTTGAAGGCATGCAAACATCTTTTGCAAACCTTGAATTCATGTTCAGAATTGGAGATGACATTGACGTTTTCTTCGATGGCCTTTTAGCTACACAACGTCATCCCAGCCAGTGGTGCGGAAATAATGGTTACATGTATATCAGAAGTATCCCAGGCAATTCCTTCCTGACTGTTTTAAATCCTGTTCTTGAACATATTGATATCAAAGCCGGTAATTTTTTCGCTGATTTTGGTGAGCATCAGTACACCAGAACCGTGAATGCCGATGCACATAGAAACCCATTAGTAGGTAACCCCGTATTGGCTCCGATTGGTACAGAACCTGGTATGGAAATAATTCATAACGGTAATGGCTATGGATTGATGATAGGTGGCGGTATTGGTGCACCCGAACAAGATTTTCAAGAAGCCAGAAATTATTCTTACCGTACAAAGTTATGGTTTGATGCCGTTGATGGGCTTTATCTTTCAGGATCATACTATGCTGTTGCTCATGACGAAGGTGTAAGCAGAGGAACAAACCTCTTCCGAAGAGAGCGTCATGGTTCCTCATACGGTGCCGTCTGGAATCTGAATAATGATGGCGGTGGATCAGGTGAAGGACCGGGACAAGCACGCCCAGGTGATGGACGTGAAGTATCAGCTTGGGAAGTAAATGCCATACTCAACTTTTTACCCGGCAACCGTATCTCTGCTTTCTACGGCAAGGCAAATGGCACAGGTGCCAACCCTCATCATCTTGGGTTGAAAGGTGATGAAGATTGGAGCTACTACTCAGCGGAAGTTAAACAAGACATTGGCGAAAACGGATACCTTGCTGCAAGATTCAGTTCCATTGACTACAGTAAATTTATCAGCTCTGATAATGACGGTAGCATTAACAGAATTCAATTTGGTGGCGGTGTGTTCATTACAGATAACATTTTGATGAAAGCTGAATATGTTTATCAAGCCGCTTCCGGTTTCCAGCCTGAAACCACCGGTGTGGTAACCAGTGTGGATGTTGGTAATGACCCGACTTTCAAAGGCTTTGTTTTAGAAGTCGGTGTAAGTTTCTAAGAAATCTTATTATATAAAATTAAATAAGAAGGATCACCTGGCTAATTACTGGGTGACCCTTTTTTTATAGCATGATACCAGAAGAACGTAGCATTTTATGAGTCAAGAATTTTGAAGAGCAGGAGAGGAAACTTAACGGCCCGCAAATAAACGGCGCGTCTGGATTCTTGGAGTTATGGCAAAATAAGTGGCCGCGACCGTTTGATTTGCTGTGTTAGCTGCCAGATTTAAAGATCGCTGATTTCAACTATTGGCTCACCCTTTTCAATCAAATTTTTGACTTTTGGGAGTGTTGAAGTAAGAATTTCTCTCATTTTTGCATTTGAAGTATTGCCGCTTGTAATCCAGATCAATGCAGGAGGTGAGCCATGTTTTTGAAGTTGATTCAGGAAATCATCATCTTTTGACATAATAACATATCCATTCTCCTTTGCATACGTATAAATTTCAGAATCAATGGCAAATTGAAGTTTGACCGAACGAGCAGAAATGGCTTGAATATCATTAAAAGTACGATTGATCCAGGCGGCAATGGCAGGGGAAATTTGCGCATCAATGATGATTTTCATGCAGCAACAATAGGATGATCAAGTTTTCCCCGGGCATATAGTAATGCTGCTTTAATATCCTCGGGTTCAAGATCCGGAAGTTCTTCAAGTATCTGATCTTGTGAAAGTCCGGCCGCAAGTAAATCGAGCACATCGACGACACGAATACGCAATCCACGGATACACGGTCTTCCGCCACACTGATCGGGATTAACGGTTATTCTGCTGATAAAGTCACTCATGGCTCATTGTCTGGATTTCAATTTAATAGATGAAATTTAATAAAATTGTCAATGATCTCATAAACGACAACATTGCCGGCAGCTAACGGCCACCCGTTTGTGCGGCGTGGCGTGATTAAAAGTAAGGGTTACAAGTGGTTACACGACCGCACGAAACGGTTGTTATGTAACCGGATTCTGTTCTTGTAGAAGAACTTCCGCAGGAATGCCCAACTTTTTATTCAATAGTTTAATTTGGCGCAAAGAAAAGGAAC
>PWNY01000381.1 GCA_003557805.1 Bacteroidales bacterium
AATTAGATCATACCGTATCAAGAATATCACCGGAACGCATATTGTCATATACGACTCTGAAATCGACACCATAGAGATAAAGCACACGGCACACAACAGGAGCGGTTTTGCAGAAGGAGCACTGCTTGCAGCCCAGTGGGTCTGGAATAAGCAAGGAGTTTATACAATGAAGGATTTTTTAAATATATAATCGGGACAGCAATGAACATAATCACGATAATCACAATTATAATCTTCCTGTCTATAATTGCAGGGTTGTGGTCGGTTTTCAGGAAGGCGGGATACCGTGGCTGGGAGGCCATTATTCCTTTTTATAACATCTACATATGGCTCAGGATCATTGACAAGCCGGTATGGTGGTATATTTTTATACTGATTCCCTTTATTAATGTGTTCACCTTCTACCTGATGGTAGTAGAGACACTTAAATGCTTCCGCAAGGACGGGCTCGGCCAGCAGGCCCTCGGGGTATTGTTTCCATTTATCTTCCTTCCCTACCTCGGGTTTTCAAAAGACCAGGAGTATACTCATCCGTCCAGGCTCCCTGCCGTAAAAAAATCCGCCGTCAGGGAGTGGGCTGATGCGATTATTTTTGCCGTTATTGCTGCATCCGTTATCAGGGCATTTCTGCTGGAGGCTTACACAATTCCAACCTCCTCAATGGAAAAATCCCTGCTTGTGGGTGATTACCTTTTCGTGAGCAAGCTCACATTTGGTCCGCGCTTACCCCAAACTCCCATTGCCTTCCCATTTGCACACAATACCCTGCCCCTGACGGACAATGTGAAATCATACCTGGAGTGGATAACTCTTCCATACCACCGCTACCCGGGATTAAGGGATATACGAAACAATGATGTGGTGGTGTTCAACTATCCCGAAGGGGATACGGTGGCCCTTCAGCTGCCAAACCAGAGTTATTACTCGCTGGTAAGGGAGGCCGGACGAGACAGGGTCTGGGGCAATTACGATGTGGTCAGCAGGCCGGTTGACAAAAGGGAGAATTACATTAAAAGGTGTGTTGCCATTCCGGGAGATACATTTGAGATGCGTGACGGAGTAATCTATATTAATGGAGAAGAACTGTCCGACCCTGAAAATGTACAGCACAACTACTGGGTGGAGACTGACGGCAGGGCTCTCTCGGGACGGATAATGGAGAGGATGGACATCACAGAGTGGCGGCAGGTAAGCCAGGATGCCTACCTTATTGCAATGACCCCCCAGGTGGCCGGCCAGGTTGACAACCTGGACTATGTAACATCAGTATCAAAGAACCTTAGCCCCGAAGGAAGGGGTGAGAGGTATATTTTCCCTCACAGCCCCGATTTCGGCTGGAACGAAGATAACTTCGGGCCCCTGTATATACCTGCTAAGGGCGAGACGGTCAGTATAGATACTGGCAATATCGCCCTTTACGAAAGGATAATCGAAGTATACGAGGAGAATCAGCTGCTTGTAGATAACAATCGCATATTCATAAATGGTGAACAGGCAAGCACCTATACTTTTCAAATGGACTATTACTGGATGGTTGGAGATAACCGGCACAACTCAGCCGATTCCCGTTTCTGGGGATTTGTTCCGGAAGACCACATAGTCGGGCGTGCGATGTTTGTATGGCTCTCGCTTTCACCTGACAGGGGGTTCCCGGCAAATATCCGCTTTAACAAAAGCATGAGAACCATAAGGTAATTAAGTGATTTACAGCTTTCTTACCCTGCCGCTGCCCATCTGCCGGGTGCTTATATCGGGGGAACCCTTGTAGTAGACATTTCCGCTACCCATAATATTTATATCCAGCAGGGAATTTACCCATACATAGGCATTACCAGAGCCCATGACACTCACCTTGCATACACCTGATTCAAGTTCATCTGAACGCATGTCTCCGGATCCCATTATGCTTATATTATGTTCACGGCATCTACCTGCAAGCTTAATATCTCCTGATCCCCTGATCGAAGAGGTAATTTCTCTTGCACTAATCTCCACTGATATATTACCCGACCCGAGGACCTCCAGGTTCAGCCTGTCAGCAGAAAACCTGTCAAGTACGTTTATATTACCGGAACCAGTTGTCCTCAACACCTCTATATCGCTGGTAGTTACATAGATTCTGATATCCTCCCTGGTTGTTATGTTGGCATTGCTTCTGACAGTCAGCCTGCCGTTTCGAACATCTGTTTCCAGATATGGCATTAAGTTCTCCTCAGCCTCTATGACAACCGAACACTCTTCTCCCTTGCTGATAAACAATTCTGCTGAAACTGAAAGCGAAACCCCGCTGAAATCCCCCGGGTCTCTTGTTTCTGTCACAAGTTTGCCATTTCCCCTTACAACAGGCTGCATGCAGCTTGCCATGCAGGAATTAAGCATAAATATGCCAAATAGTAAATTAATAAATACAAGTCTGTTCATTTTAAATCGTTTTAAATTTTTTAAACATAAACATCCAGTTAAAAACATCAAAAAATGCTCCACAGTATATTTCTTTCTGTTATACAAGATGATAGGCACAATGAGCCAGCCGGGAAGCTTATCCCGGGTGTACGCAAACGAACAGGCAGGCGTTCACCACCGGACAATGATTTTTTCCTTATTTTTCGGAACTGAATTACAAAAACCATCAGACTATGACTCCAGCCTATATAAGCAGGGAAAAACCTTTCAGCAGAAAATGGTTCAGTGCATACGGACTGATAATAAGCGGCGCACTTATTGTGGCAGCAGGCTATGTCTATTTTATTACCCCATACAAAATACTCCCCGGGGGAGTATACGGGATAGCGATAATAATACATCACAGCTGGGGCCTGCCGGTAGGTATGACAGCACTGGTGTTCAATATCATACTTCTCGGTATAGGACTGAAACTTCTCGGACCACGCTTCGGCGTAAAGACCTTTACAGCACTGGTGCTTACATCCGTCTTCGTGGATATAGGCGGTTATTACACCGGCTTTGAACCCCTTGTTGAAGACGATGCACTTCTATCATCAGTTTTCGGCGGGCTGCTGGTAGGTGCCGGTGTGGGGATGCTTTTCAGGTCCAGGGCATCAACGGGAGGTTCAGACCTGCTGGCAATGATAATTTCAAAATACAGGCATATGCCAGTAGGCCAGCTTATGATAATGATCGACTCTGTTGTGATCCTTGCCGGGCTTGTAGTGTTCGGTGACTGGACAATACCCCTGTACTCCTGGATACTAATTTTCATAATGGGCAAGGTTGTCGATGTTGTACTGCAGGGCCTGAGCTATGAAAAGACCCTGTTTATAATTAGCGATTTTCATGGGCTCATTAAGCAAAAACTCATAAGGGACCTTGGCAGGGGTGGAACATACATTGCCGGGGAAGGCATGTTTGGCGGGAAGAAGAAAAAGATAATCTTCACATCTGTTACCCGGAGAGAGCTTGCACTTTTACAGGATTACATTCACCAGGTAGACCCAGATGCATTCATGACGGTTATTGAGGCAAATGAGGTGCTGGGAGGTGGGTTCAAAACCTTTAGTGACAAAATGGACGCTTAATAAAATCAGGGGTTGCAAGCCATTTTTGGGTGTACTGATTGCTATTATTATTGTATATTTGCCGGGATAAACAGTATAAAGTAACTATGCTGCTTTATCCGAAAATACCTGATCCGGATAAGCCGGAACCACAAATTTATTTCGAAGAAGGAGAAGACCTGCCATGAAAAACAAATACATCGACCTTATAGAACAAACCTTCGACTTCCCCCAGGAAGAGTTCAAGGTTATTGACAACGAACTTTACTTCCACGATATATGCATGATGGACCTGGTAAAACAGTACGGCACCCCTTTAAAAATAAGTTACCTGCCCAAGATCAGCCAGCAGATCCAGAAGGCAAAAAGGATGTTCAACGTGGCCATGGCAAGGGTTGATTACAACGGGGAGTACCAGTATTGTTACTGCACAAAGAGCTCGCACTTTATATTCGTGCTTGAGGAGGCACTTAAAAATGACATACATATAGAGACATCTTCTGCTTTCGACATATACATCATAGAGGAGTTACTTGAAAGGAAGCTCATTGACAAATCCCGGTATATTGTCTGCAACGGGTTCAAGCGGCCTTTATATATGGAGAAAATAAGCGATTTGATAAATCATGGGTTTGAGAACACAATACCGGTTATTGACAACAAGAACGAGATCAGAACATATAACAAACTGATCCGCAAAGACCGTAAATGTAAACTCGGAATAAGAATAGCCGCCGAGGAGGAACCCATGTTCGAGTTTTATACCTCAAGGCTGGGAATACGTTACAATGATATTCTGCCATACTATAAGGCCAACATACAGAAAGATTCAAGGTTTGAGCTGAAGATGCTGCATTTCTTTATAAATACCGGTATAAAGGACAATGCATATTACTGGAACGAACTTTCAAAATGTGTTAACGTATACTGCGAGCTTAAAAAAATATGTCCGGAACTCGACAGCCTGAATATCGGTGGCGGTTTCCCGGTTAAAAACTCCCTGGGCTTTGATTATGATTACGAATATATGACAGAGGAGATCGTTGCCCAGATAAAAATGATATGCGAACAGAATGGTGTACCCGAACCAGATCTATTCACTGAATTCGGGGCTTTTACAGTTGGTGAAAGCGGGGCGGTACTCTATTCCATACTGGACCAGAAGCAGCAGAACGACAGGGAGAGATGGAATATGATCGATTCCAGCTTTATGACCACCCTCCCCGATATATGGGCAAGCAAGCAGCGCTTTATCCTGCTTGCACTCAACAACTGGGATACCGAATATGAGAGGGTCAACCTCGGAGGGCTGACCTGCGACAGCATGGACTATTACAATGCAGAAACACATGCAAATGCTGTATTCCTGCCTCAGATACATCAGGGAGAAACACAGTACATAGGTATGTTCCACACAGGTGCCTACCAGGAATCCCTTGGGGGGTTCGGAGGGCTGCAGCATTGTCTGATACCTGCACCCAAGTTGGTGATAATTGACAAGGATGACGAGGGAGAATACAGTACCAAACTCTTCGCAAAAGAACAAAGCTATAAGTCGATGCTCAAAACTTTGGGTTTTTAAGCAGGCTTTTTCTTAACTTTGCCAGCTATGCATGCAAAAGCAACAGCGTATGTCCCCAAAGACCAACAAGTCCTTAAAAAACACCTTTAAACAGACAAAGGGACAGGCTTCCAGCGATATTGAAGGGAAAGAATTAAGCTGGTCTTCTGTCAGGGCTTTCTTTGGTGACAGGAGACTTAAAAAGGCTTTTGGCCTGCTTTTTATCCTGCTTTCGGTATACCTGCTGCTGGCATTTGTATCCTACCTGTTCAGCTGGAAAGCTGACGATTCCATACTGGATGGCCACAGCCTTAACTGGGCACTGCTCAGAGACCCGGATATTGAGGTAGGAAACATGATGGGCAGGGCCGGTGCAATGCTTGCCCACCTGTTTATAAAGCAATGGTTCGGGGTTCCCTCCTTTCTATTCCTGCTGATATTATTTGTGACCGGTTTCCGTATGCTGAGCGGGTTCAGTATTCTTCCATTGGGAAAGACCATTACCTATTCGGTGTTTTTCATTATATGGATCTCTGTGTTCCTGGGCTTTGTGATTCCCGAAGGGGATCTTCTCATACTGGGGGGGATATTCGGCTATGAAAGCTCCATATGGCTCAACGGGCTACTGGGTGCAATAGGCACTGCCTTCCTTCTGCTCTTTACAATGGGCACCTTCATAATACTGGTGTTCAATCCGAGCCTGAAACCTTCGGCGGCATTCCCGGGCGGCTTGTTTACCCGCAAAAACCGTGATCACAGTTCCATGGAGGGTGAAGATAAATGGGGTGTGGAGGATACTGCAGAAAATGATGATAGTGAAAACACTGCAGATGAAGGCGACCCCAAACCGGAAACCCACAATGAAAGTGAAGTCCTCACTGAAGAACTGGAACTGGATCCGGCATCATCACCAGGGGAAGATAATGACACAGACAATGAAGATGAGCCGAAATGGGAGATCGAACTGCCTGAGCCGGGCGGCAAAGTATCAGGAAGCGATTACCAGGAGATCGATGACCCCTATGCCGGCAATGGAGACGATATACCAGACCTGTCACATCTCGGCAAATATGACCCAACGCTTGACCTTCCGGATTTCAGGCTTCCTGACCTCTCCCTGCTGGATGACAGGGGGTCGGGTACGATACAGATAAACAAGCAGGAGCTTGAGGAGAACAAAAACAGGATACTTGAGACCCTCAGGAACTACTCTATTGAAATTGACAGGATAAAGGCAACAGTGGGGCCGACTGTTACACTTTACGAGATAGTGCCTGCACCTGGTATCAGGATATCGAAGATCAAAAACCTGGAGAATGATATCGCCCTGAGCCTTTCAGCCCTCGGCATAAGGATAATCGCCCCTATCCCGGGCAGGGGTACCATAGGTATAGAGGTTCCCAACAGCAAGCCTGAGATTGTATCAATGAAGTCCATTCTATCAAGCGATGCCTTTATCAACTCAAGGTATGATTTGCCTATTGGACTGGGTAAGACTATAGCCAACGAAACTTTCATTGCAGACCTGACAAAGATGCCTCACCTGCTTATGGCCGGGGCCACCGGCCAGGGTAAATCAGTTGGGCTGAATGCCATTCTGACTTCAATACTTTACAAGAAGCACCCAGCCCATGTAAAGTTCATACTGGTTGATCCAAAAAAAGTTGAACTCAACCTCTTCTCAAAAATCGAAAGGCATTACCTTGCAAAGCTACCGGATGCAGAAGAGGCCATAGTCACAGAGACAAAGCAGGTGATCAGGACCATCAACTCACTCTGTGTCGAGATGGATAACAGGTACGACCTGTTAAAGGACGCACAGGCAAGGAACACAAAGGAATACAATGCGAAATTCACAGCAAGGAGGCTGAACCCTAACCACGGACATCGTTACCTTCCCTATATAATACTGATCATTGATGAATTTGCCGACCTGATAATGACAGCAGGGAAGGAGATTGAGCTGCCCATAGCCAGGCTTGCACAACTTGCCAGGGCCGTGGGCATACACCTTGTCATAGCAACACAGAGGCCTTCGGTAAACATTATAACAGGAACCATAAAGGCAAATTTTCCAGCCAGGATAGCTTTCAGGGTCACATCAAAAGTAGATTCACGCACCATTCTCGACAGTGGAGGTGCTGACCAGCTGGTGGGCAGGGGTGATATGCTGCTTTCCACAGGCAGCGACCTGCTGAGGCTTCAGTGCGCCTTTATTGACACACCAGAGATAGAAAGGCTGACCGACTTTATTGGTTCCCAGAGGGCATATCCTGATGCTTTCCACCTGCCGGAGTATTTCGAGGATGAAACTTCAGCCGGCGAGTCCTCCGATCCGGGCGAAAGGGACGAGTTGTTCGATGAGGCCGCAAGAATCGTTGTTGCCACTCAACAGGGTTCTACATCACTTATACAGAGAAAACTTAAGCTCGGATACAACAGGGCGGGCAGGATAATCGACCAGCTTGAGGCGGCCGGTATTGTTGGGCCGTTTGAAGGAAGCAAGGCAAGGGAGGTAAAGATAAAAGACGAGATCAGTTTGGAACAAATTTTGCGCCGGGAAGATTAAAAGCCATTCAGAGATGCATAGAAAAATCAGATCACTGGGTATTATTTTAAACCTGCTTATGCCATTTGCCATATTTGGCTATGCCGGTGCTTCCTCCCCGCCGGGACTGCCCCCCGGCCAGCAGCAACAGTTGCAGGATCCGGGAGTCAGGGTTTACGAGGAGAGGGCCGAAGAGATCCTTGCCATGGCCAGTGAAAAGATACTGGGTTATGGTTCGCTTGAGATGCACTTTGAATACCAGGCTGATGACAATATCTCATTCGGGGATGAGGAAGAGATGGACGCTGTACTTTACTCCAAGGGAGACAAGTACTATATGAGGATCGGTAAAAGTCATTTCATCTCTGACGGTGAAACTGCCTGGACATTCCTGGAGGAGGTGAATGAGGTTCATATAAGTCTCGCAGAATTTACCGACCAGGCGATGACCCCTGCATACTTTTTGCAAAACTTCAAGGAGGAGTTCAGGTCAAAATGGATCAGGGAACAGGAATATAATGGCAGGACCGTACACATCATAGATATGGTGCCGGTAGAGCCCCATGCCTTCTACAAATACAGGCTGGCGCTGGACACCGGTGACAACCACATAGTGTACACACAGGCCCATGATCGCCAGGGTAATATCATACACTATGAAATAACTGATTTTATAACTGGAGGAGATATTCCTGACTCACTATTTGTATTCAACCCGGATGACTATCCCGGCATAGAGGTCGTTGACCTCAGGTAATATACATTGCCAATCACTCTGCCTGGATTTTTTCCTGCGCTATCTCCAGTGGTTTCATTACATCCACCCTTCTGAAATCCTGTATCCTGAAAATATTTGTATGCCGGTTTTCCCAGCCACTGCCCTCACCTTTCACCCTTTCAAACTTAAAAGGACTGTCGTGGCCGAGCATATTCATTAGCTGCATGCAGCGATGAAACTCCTTGCCATACCGGTGCATTGCATTTAGAAAGAAGTAAGCCGTCTGCACCGCCTTCAGTGCATCTTCGTCCGGTTCAGTCAGGAACATCTCCCTGTACTTGTAAACAAAATCCTGTATATAGGGTTCGGAGTAATCATAAAAGTCCGGGGTAAAAAAGTGTACCCTCAGGTTCTGGAGATAGTCTATCTCAATGCTTGAATAATCCTGCCAGTCAGGGATCCCGAACACCGATATATGGTAGTAATGGCGCTGTTCGTTAAGCCTCCTAAGGTAGTTTGCCAAAAATGGTTCACCTCCTATAAGGGTGATAATTATATTGTTCCTGTCTTTTCTCAGCTTGCTCAGAAGGCCGTCCATGCCTTCATCACGGTATACAACTTCCCTCACATTGGCAGGGCGTGGAAGCCTGGTTGCCGGACCCGGAATGCCTTCTGAAACACGTGGTCCGGTCGTAGTAATATCCGGAAGCAGAAGCACATTGTCACTTCGGCGGTTACCGACCAGTGTGCCGTTAAAATAGTACCCATCCACCCTGGCAAGCTGGAGGCTGTCATAATAGTGATTAGAAAGAGCAACCCTTACCTGGAGGGTATCGTAAAACTCGCTTATTATCCTTGCTGCACCGGGCTGGTTGTTATGAACCACAAGTATGTTCTGTTTTGGATAATGCCTGGACACGTAGACGGCCAGCTCATTCAGCATGGTCTCCAAAGAAGGGGTTACCTTGAAAAGTCCCTGGCGGCCCTCCAGATAGTCTTTTCCCTGAAGGAGGGGCGAAACAACGGGTATATTCATCCTGTCACCGTATCCTGCTATATGGTTGAGGGTTTCACCGTGAAAGGGCCCAATTACCAGGTCCGTATCCCTTAATGCACCACTTTCGGTCAGTCTCCTGGCCTTTTCAATATCGCGGGGTACATCAAAAACCCGCAAATGAAACCTCCCCCCTTCACTTCTTATGGAATCCAGTGCTAACAGTACTCCCTGGTAATAAGTTATGAAACTGAACGACCTGTGGTCAATGGGGATTTCAAGTTCAAGCAACTCATCCAGGCTCATCGATAAGGTATCGCCGGACCTTATGCCTCCTGGGAACTGGCCGTCATGTTCAGCTTCTGCAAGATCTCCTTCCAGGTCATCCAGGTATAGCGGGATCAGCAAAGCTATATTGTACATATCCCTGTGGTCAGGGTCAAAGCAATATGGGTCGGTCTCCGGCCTGGTGGCCGGCCTCCTCTGCCGGGGCAGGAATATGTAGGGCTCAGGCTCCTCTTTCCTTTCCTCTGGGATATCAGCCTGCACTTCGGTTTTCCCAGTATCAAGAGGCAGGCGTATCTGCTGGCCGGCCAGCAATCCGTCTCTTATTTCAGGGTTCAGCTCTTCAAGTTCCTCAATGCTCAGTCCAAACATCCTGGATATACCATACCTTGTATCCCCTGGTAATACAGTATACATCCGGTACCTGAGAGGCTCACCCTCTTCCTCTTCCAGGGGGATACGAAGCACCTGCCCAATTTGCAGCCCTTCCCTGGCTTCGGGGTTATAGAAGAACAACTGTTCAATACTGATACCATACTCCCGGGATATGCCATAAGCGGTTTCCCTGCGCTGAACCTCATGTTCGACGTAACCCCCTGAAGGGAGCGGTGCAACCTCCTCCAGGTCTGCTTTCTCCGGGATGATAATTTCAGCATCAGCCTCGCTTACCGGGATTCTGATCACCTGATCAAAGCGCAAACCATCCCTGATGTCAGGGTTTTCATCGAGTATCACACTCTCTTCAACTCCGTATGCCCTCGCTATTGAATACAGGGTCTGTCCCTGCAATACTGCGTGCAGAAAATACTGCTCCCCGTCTATTGTCTGGGGCACCGTTGAACGGTTGGTGATCTCCACATGTGTGGTTTCCTCCTCCTGCTGCTGAGCAATAACAAGCAGAGGAATAAAAAGAAGGCAGATTAACAGTATCCTGACTGACATTTTTTTAAACATATACACTGTGCAGAATCTTAATTTTGCAAAACCTGGTACCTACTCCCATTCGATCGTTGCCGGAGGTTTTGAGCTTATATCATATACAACGCGATTTACCCCTTTAACATTATTGATGATGTCATTACTAACCGAGGCCAGGAAATCCCAGGGAAGGTGAACCCAATCGGCGGTCATTCCGTCGGTTGATTCAACAGCCCGCAGCACCACGGCATTCTCATAGGTCCTCTCATCACCCATAAC
>PWNY01000002.1 GCA_003557805.1 Bacteroidales bacterium
CGGGTTCTTTGAACAGCACGGATTACAGAACATGAGGATCGACGGTCGGACGGTTTATCTCTATCGGCGTGTCACCGTGAAGCCGAAAGACGGCGATCACGCCCCGACCGTCGAAGCACTCCGCAGAAACGGCTACGGCGATCTTCTCCGGTATAACTACCAGACGATGGCGTCGCTCGTCCGGGAATCTGACGAAGATCCCGACGCGTCGCTCCCTCCAGAGATCATGGACACGTTGGAAGTCGGCGAAGTCTTCACGATTCGGTCACGCAAGTCATAACGACCTATTCAGTCGATATGATATACTTGGAAAGCACGAAAGGGGAGAACGAATAATGAGTAATGACCTGATTCCCATCGACCAGTACATGATAACCGAGTACAACCCCGAGGACATCCGAGAGATCATCGCAGAGAATATCGGCGGCCAAGAAATGACCGAGTTCGACCTTGATCGAATTACAATCCCTTCCGGCGGCGGTCTCGCATGGGCGATCCCGACGCTCGACGGTGAAGAGTCTTCACAAGCGCTTGAAGGCGTCATCGTCTTCTGGAAAGATGCTCGCGCATATTGGGAACAGTCGATGGAGGAATCGGGCGGGGGATCTCCGCCCGATTGTTCTTCTGACGACGGACAAGTTGGTCACGGTGACCCCGGCGGGCTTTGCGCCGAGTGTTCGTTCTCAAAGTGGGAGTCGGACGCGCGCGGACGCGGACAAGCCTGCAAACAGGTTCGTCTCATGTTCATGATCATGCCGGATTCGCTGTTGCCGGTTGTGATCGCGCTTCCCCCGACATCGCTCGCTAGAGCACGGAAGCACTTCCTCCGGCTCGCGGGTCGGGGTGTCCACTTCGCATCAGTCGTTCACCGGGTCACACTCGACCGAACGAAGAACGACGCGGGGTTCCCTTATTCGGTCGCGAACTTCTCGGTCGCAAAACTACTTATGCCAGAAGACGCCGATCGTTTCCGGAAGTACGGCAAGATGCTTGAGCCGATCTTCCGTGACGTATCGGTCGACCATTCTGACGTCGAGGGCTAGCGGGAGTTAGTTCGAGCGGAGCGAAGACGCCGGGGGCGGGAACGCCCCCGGTCAACTTCTCCGCGCAGAGTAACCGGAGGTGATGGTATGAGCGAATTGCAAGACTTCCTCGACGCTTTATACGGCGAGAAACCCGACGGTCTCCAGATATTGATCTGGACGCTCCCGGATAAACGTTCGACGTTCGGTTCATCGGTCGCAGATGCGGCGCGTGTGGCGGACGACGCGCAACGGGACGTGTACGTCGGCGCGGGGTTGTCGCCCGAAGACTACGGAGAGAATCGACGATGCCCGGCAAATAAGATCGCGGCAATACCGGGCGTCTGGATCGACTTAGATTTTGCCGGAGAGGGACACGAAAAACCGAACCTTCCGCCCGACCTTGAATCGGTCATGTCACTACTCGAAGAGTTCCCCCCGGAACCTACTGTGATTGTTCACTCCGGCGGCGGTCTCCAGTGCTGGTGGCTGTTTTATGAAGTGTGGACGTTCGAAGATGATGAAGAACGGACAGAAGCGGCACAGTTCGTCCGGCGGTTCAATAACACGTTTCGCGCACTCGCTCGAGATAAGAATTGGGACGTCGACGCCACACACGATCTCGCACGTGTCTTTCGCGTTCCCGGGACGTTGAACCATAAGACCGACCCGCCGCGCCCGGTGAAACTTGAGCAGTTAAACGGTTCGCGGTATCACATCAACGACCTCGAAACATTCATGCTGGACGCGACGGTCTCCGACGAACAATTCCCCGATCAACCCACCGAAGATGTTCCCGATCTCGGCATCACGCTTGACGCGAACGCGAACCCGGCTTTCGATCGGTTCATGTTACTGATGGAAGCCGATCAGCAGTTCGCGAAGACGTGGAACCGTCAAAGGCGCGATCTTCAGGATCAATCGGCAAGTACATACGATATGTCGCTTGCGACGATCGCGGCGATGGCGGGGTGGGAATCGCAAGAGATCGCGAACCTCATGATCTCACACCGACGGCATCACGGTGACGACCTGAAGCTCCGCCCGGACTACTACGCGCGGACGATCACGAAAGCACTCCGGCATCGTCGGGGTGTCGTGGCGCAACTTGAACTTGAAGACTTACTCGACGACAACAACACGGACGATGAAACGAACAAGGACGAGAAGCGCGAATTGATCATCAAGAAGTTATCGGAACGGTTCGGGATCAAAATCAAACGCATCGTCAAGTTCCTCTCGGAGCCGTCATCGTATCGGATCGAAACCGAACGCGGCGCGGTCACGCTGTCCGGCGTGCATCAGCTGATCACGCAGAATCAGTTACGAAACAAGATCGCGGAAGCGGCGGGCGTCGTGATCCCGAAGATGAAGGGCTATCAATGGGATAAAGTCGCGCAGTCACTTCTCGACGCGTGCGTCGAAGAAGGACTCTCTGAAGAGGCGACCGAGTCCGGCATGATCGCGTTATGGCTCGAAGACTACTTGCAAGCACGCCCCCCGATCGAAGATGTCGACGAGGCAGTCGCCGTTCGCGAACCGTTTATCAAAAACGAGGCCATTCACATCTTCTTGTCGTCGCTTCGGCACTGGTTGTCGATGCGATACCGGGAACGACTATCGGCGCAAGCACTCGGACGTCTTCTTCGGATGATCGGAGGCGAGCCGACCGTGATC
>PWNY01000294.1 GCA_003557805.1 Bacteroidales bacterium
GGGATACGGCGAAGTGATCCATATGTAAGGTCCTGTTTTGATGGAAGTAAGCAAAACCCCGTTCAAAGATCTGTTAATAATTAAGCCCCGCGTCCATAAGGACGGCAGGGGCTGTTTCCTTGAATCCTGGAACAAAAGGGCCTTTGAAGAGGCCGGTGTTCCGGCCCTTTACGTCCAGGACAACCAGTCCCGTTCGGCTGCAAATGTTCTTAGGGGGCTGCACCTGCAACTGCCCCCCCATGCACAGGGAAAACTCGTGAAGGTCTTAAGGGGCGCAGTGCTTGATATTGCCCTGGACCTGCGAAAGGGGGAAAAGACATTCGGTAAGCACTTCTCAATGATACTTAGAGAAGATGACCACACCCTTTTGTATATCCCCCCGGGATTTGCGCACGGGTTCAGGACCCTGGAGGATGACACTACCTTTTTATACAAGTGCACCCATTACTACAACAGGGAGTCGGAAAGGGCAATATTATGGAATGACCCGGCTCTGGGCATTGACTGGGGCACCACCTCACCGCTTCTTTCACAAAAGGACAGGGACGCCATCCCCTTCAGCGAATTTGAAAGCCCCTTCTGACAGCTATTACGATGCTTTTACTAAATCTGGAATGAGATCAGCAGCCTGAGCTCAAACTGATCCTGCTCCGGCATGTATATGGCCCTTATGCCTGCATCCAGTGGTGCAAAGAAGGTAATCAGGTGAAACCTGCTTATAAAATCTGCCCCAAAAGAGAGAAGCTTCTCATCAACAAGGGCGGATCCGGGGTCGTATATTCTCTCCCTGTATTTAACTGTGGCATAGTCGGCAAAGAGGTTCAGGTGGAAACGGGTTATATAGAGCAGTGAGGGTATGATCCAGTCGGGGTATGCAAGCGGGAATGCATAATCGGCCGAAAAGACACTGGCTTTCTCATCATACCTCCCGGTGAAGCCTCTCGGGTAGATTATAAGGTTGGGAAAGAAATAGTTAATCCTGTCAGTTGCAGGCTCCAGCCTGTCATGCCTCTGGTAAGAGGCTGCCAGCCTCAGGCTGTGGTGTTTTGCAAGCCCCGGCACAAAGGTTGTTAGCCTTGCAGCAAAAACCGACCCTGAATCATACCCCGAAAATGGTGTGTGCCTGTACTGCAGATCCAGAAGCTGCCCCCAGCGTGGCCTAAGGTCACGGGCCACCGAGCGCTTAAGCCAGTGTGCGCCAAGCCTGTGGCGCAACGATATGACACTGGTTTCCACCAAACCCTCCGGGGCATCATCACCAGGGACAGCCCTGCTGGCAGCAAGGCGTGCAGAAGGGTTAACCCCAATTGTCACCGGGCCCCGCCTGAAGCTGAGAGGGATACCCGCACCCCCGCTTACAGATCTTTCCCTCCATAAAAAGGTCAGCGGGTCGTCAGGGGAGTCCTCTTTAGTGTAGTATGAACGCCTCTCCCTGCTCGATACGGCAAAATCCATCGCAGGATAAAGCCCCATGTAGGAGAAGTCGGCATAGTACTCACCCAGCCTTTCGTTAACGTCCCACCTGTATCCTGCAGCAAGTACCGAAGTGCTGAGCTCGTTCTGCGAGAAAACCGAGATACCTGGATTCACCTCCAGGTTGTCTATATTGACAGAGTAAGGGCCCCATGAATGGAAGTTAAAAAGCCTCCTGTGTTTTTTGTAGTCGCTTACCTGGTGTTCATTACGGGGTATATTCTCACTGGATACCACTGTTTCCTCCTGCCTTGCAAGTTCTCGGTGAAAGCCTGGGGAGTTGTCCCGGACCTGGTCCAGGGGTTTTGGCTGCAGCCCGTTATTCCCCGTTATTACAGCATTATAGCCCATGGAGCTGTAGTCCGACCAGGCAATGAGTTCTCCCGAGGGGCTTACC
Organism: Bacteroidales bacterium; assembly: GCA_003557805.1. GTDB lineage: Bacteria > Bacteroidota > Bacteroidia > Bacteroidales > UBA7960 > PUPG01. The sequence goes on from PWNY01000294.1 coordinate 1,871, forward strand.
GCTGCATCTATGCCGCCAAATCGGGAGGATACCAACTTCGATACCTCCCCGCTCCTTGTATCCAGTTCATATATGTTGTCAATACCCGAGAATGCACCATTGAAGGCAATTTTCACCCCCGTGATATACCTGGGCCTGCTAATGTCGGTATAGGCCGCATTGAATAGGCCGGTGGTGCTTCCATCACCCAAATCCACTGAAACTATCCTTTTCCCCTCCCCGTCCTGTGCGATCAGAACCACACTATCGCCCGAGGGGTGCCAGGAGGGCTGCATCAGGTAGGCATTGCCCGGGGAGGCCATCCTGAACAGTTCCTCACCGCTGCCGGAGTCAATCACCACCAGTGAGTACAAGTCCCTGCTGCTTACCTCTGTAACAGCTACCATGCTGCCGTCGGGGGATACAGCAGGGGAGAAAAACCTAGTTGACCTGGTAATCCTCTGTCTTTGGCCGCTTTCCAGGTCATAGGTGTGTATCTCCGAAAAGCTCCTGTGCCGCCAGCGCGGATCGATACGTATCTCGCTCCATGCTATGATGTCACCGCCAAGGGAGAATAGCTCCGCGTTATAAAACCCGGGGGTGAACAACTGCTTCTCTTCCCTGCCATTTTTTTTCAATGATACAATACGAGGTATATCACCCATGCCGGTTTTTAGTGCCAGCACAGTTGAGTCTCCCCTGAATGCAAAGGGGCGGTAGCTGGTAAAGAGCTTCTTTTGCGGGTTTATCACCCGGTGACCGGAGTACTCATGCATAAGCTCCTGTTCTGACCAGATAGAGTCAAGACTGTGCATGGTCCACCTGTAGTGTTTGCGCTCTCCCCGGCCGGTGAGCCTTCCCAGCTCCAGTGAAAATGGTTTTACCGTATAGGGGCGGCGGGCTATATTGTCTATCACCCCGTCCCATATGCCGGCCCCGTGCTCCACCCTGGCAGAGGCTACCAGCTGGTATCCAAGCTCATAGTAGTTCGGCACATGGTCCCTTAAGGAGCCTATGATAGCCTTGTCGTATGGGTATATACCCTTTTCAAGCACCTGTGCCCTTAAGCCCTGTTCAAAGGCAGGCTGCCTGCCACGCCCCCCATGTGTAAGGGCGGTCTCCATTACCACCGCATCTCCCTCCAAAAACCACTGTGGCATGAAAAGTCCAAGAGCCACGCCTGTAACATGTTCGCCCAGTATACTGGAGAAAAAGCCGGTTACCCCCTGGTTGAGCTTATCTACCTGCACCACATGCCTGAACTCGTGAACAGCAAGCCTCTCGAGCCAGCCATGTGGGTCATTGCCCGGAGGGGGGTTGGTAAACATCTCCAGCCTGGCGGGCGCCCAGCTCACAAAGCCGTTGGGTACCACGGTCTGGTTGTGGATTATCACCGGCACTTTTCGGGGCCTGTGTCCCAGGCTGGCCGAGCCGGGTCCGTAACTGTATTCCAGTATGTCGGCGACATAGGCTGCCCTCTCTGTATAGTCCGAGGGGAATATTATCCTGAAGTTCCCGGTCTCGATCTGCTTCCAGTTTATGCCTGAGGGGTCCTGCCCGTATATAAAGAACTGTGCATACGAATCTGACGGGATGGAAAGCATTAATGCTATCATCAGGGCCAGGGTAGTGAATATCCTGCCCCCGCCTTTTAAAAAATCAAAAAGCCTCCACAAGGGTTCAGAAGCCGGTGGCGGTGCCTCTGCCTTAAGCTCCGTCTTTTTTACCGGGTGTACCATGCCCACCCTGAAGGCGTGCAAATTTATGCTTCCGTCGCTGTTTGAACGTGGGTAGCCATATTTAAGGTCCCCCTTCACCGGACAGCCTATGGCTGCCAGCTGTGCCCTTATCTGGTGGTGGCGGCCTGTGAGCAGCTCCACTTCCAGCAGGAAATACCTGTTGCTTTTACCTGCGAGTTTGTATTTCAGCTCCGCCTTTTTTGCCCCGGGGGTATCCTTGTCCACCACATATGACTTGTTCTGCTTTTCGTTTTTTTTCAGGTAGTGTACCAGGTGTGCGCTGTCTTTTTCAGGGCGGTTTTGCACTATTGCAAGGTATGTCTTTTTCAGCTCCCTACTCTTTACCACCTCGTTCATCCTTGCCAGGGCCTTGGAGGTGCGCGCGAATATCACCGCACCGCTAACGGGGCGGTCAAGCCGGTGCACCACCCCCAAAAACACATTGCCCGGCTTGCCGTATTTTTTACGGATATACTCCCTGACCAGATCGGGCAGGGGAACATCTCCTGTTTTGTCACCCTGGGTTATCTCGGAGGGTTGCTTGTTAACAATGATAAGGTGGTTGTCCTCGTAAAGGACCCTTTCCGCAACTGCTTTTCCCGAAGGATCCATTGTGCAGGCCGTTTAGTACTGTTCCTTCTCGTTTGGGAACTTTCTCTGCTTCACATCACTGATGTAGTTCTCCACCGAGTTCTTTATCTCATCATAGAGGTTGTTGTAACGGCGCAGAAAGCGGGGCGAAAAGTCCTGGTTGATACCCAGCATGTCGTGGATCACAAGTACCTGGCCATCAACCTGGCTGCCGGCACCAATGCCTATGGTAGGTATGCTGATCTCCCTGGTGACCATCTCTGCCAGCACCGCCGGTATCTTCTCCAGAACCACTGCAAAGCAGCCAGCCTCCGTAAGTAGTTTTGCATCTTCCACCAGCTTGGCAGCCTCTTCCTCCTGGGTGGCACGCACTACATAGGTACCGAACTTGTTTATAGACTGGGGGGTAAGGCCCAGGTGGGCCATCACCGGTATGCCTGCAGAGAGGATACGGTCGACAGATTCAATTATCTCACGGCCGCCTTCGAGCTTCACTGCATTGGCATTTGACTCTTTCATGATACGTATTGCCGAGAGCAGCGCCTCCCGGCTGTTGCCCTGGTAGGTGCCGAAAGGCATGTCTACCACAACCAGTGCCCTGGATACCGCCCTCATCACCGAGGATGCATGGTAGATCATCTCGTCAAGGGTGATGGGCAGGGTTGTCTTGTGCCCTGCCATTACATTTGCAGCAGAATCCCCCACCAGTATAACATCAATGCCGGCACGGTCAACAATGCGCGCCATAGAGTAGTCGTAGGCGGTGAGCATGGAGATCTTCTCCTGTTTGAGTTTCATCTCCTGAAGAACATGGGTGGTAACCTTGGTCACTTTTGACGATTTCATGATGTGATCTCCTTTTAGAATCTCAACAAAATTAACGTATTTTTGTGAACAAAGCAGGTGGTATGGACTGGAAAACAGAGAAGCTGGTAACAGAACTTTATAAAACATGGAGCGGCAGTGAGCCCGAAGAGATTCAGGCGTTGCCCCCTTCGGGCTCATCAAGGCAGTATTTCAGGATGATAAGGGGGGATGTTTCAGTAATTGGGGCATTCAACCCTGATGTCCGGGAGAACAGGGCATTTTTGGAGCTCTCCTCGATCTTTTCAAAAATGGGCCTGCCGGTACCGGAAGTGCTTGCAAGGGACAGGGACCTTCTCTGTTACATTCTGCAGGACCTTGGAGATACCACTCTTTTCTCAATGCTGCCGCATGGCAGGCAGGAGGGTGAGTTCGATCAAAAGATCATGGGGCACTATAAAAGGGTGGTGGAGCTTTTGCCCCGCTTCCAGGTGGATGCCGCACCCATGATAGATTTTGACATATGCTATCCCCGGCACTCCTTTGACCGTCTTTCGATGATGTGGGACCTCAACTATTTCAAGTACTACTTTTTGAAGATATCCGGGGTACAGTTCGACGAACAGAAGCTGGAAGATGACTTTAACGGCTTTGTAAACCACCTTCTTGAACTCAAGGGGGATTACTTCATGTACCGCGACTTCCAGTCCAGGAACATAATGATAACGGCCGGGGGGCCATTTTTCATTGACTACCAGGGGGGGCGCAGGGGGCCCCTGGCATACGATATCGCCTCCCTGCTCTTTGATGCGAAAGCCAACATACCCTTTGACCAGAGGGAAGAGCTGCTGGAGTATTACACGGACTGTTTGGGAAAAAGGGTAAAAATTGACGGCAGGGAGTTCAGAAAATCCTTCTATGACATGGTGGTAATGCGTATTTTGCAGGCCCTGGGCACATATGGCTTCAGGGGCGGGGTGGAGAAAAAACCACTCTTCCTGCAGAGTGTTCCCTTTGCACTCAGGAATATCTCCTGGCTTGACGACAAGGGGCTGCTGCCCCAAACAGCCCCCTACCTGTCCGGCATACTGCGCAGCATAGCCCTCAGGGATCCCTCCGGGATACTGCCGCCTCCGGACGACAGCCTTACAGTTAGGATATGCAGCTTCTCCTACCGAAGGGGCATACCGGCCGACAACTCCGGTAACGGGGGCGGGTTTGTGTTTGACTGCCGTGCCCTGCCCAACCCTGGAAGGGAGGAAAAATACAAGGCGCTTACCGGTCTTGACAGGGATGTCATTAACTACCTTTCCTCTGATGAGGGTGTGGGGCGCTTTATTGATGCAGCCAGGGCAATGGTGGAGCCTGCCGTCAAGACCTATACCGAGAGGGGCTTTACAAGCCTGGCCGTGTGCTTTGGCTGCACAGGGGGCCAGCACCGCTCCGTTTACTGTGCCGAAACACTTGCACGCAGGCTAAGGGAAAAATACAGGGTGAACGTCGTGCTGCAGCATTTTGAGCAGGATAACTGGCCGGGTGAAAAACAAAGAGTATGAAAGCATTGATATTTGCTGCAGGGCTGGGCAGCAGGCTCAGGCCCCTTACCGACACCCTTCCCAAGGCAATGGTGAGGGTGGGCGGTGTCACCATGCTGGAGAGGGTGGCCCTGAAGCTCAGGGATGCAGGGGTTGGCGATATTGTGGTGAATGTCCACCACCACGGGGAAGTGCTTAAGGAGTATATAAGTGGGCTGGATATTCCGGGGGTGAGCTTCCGTGTATCGGACGAGGGCAGGAGGCTGCTGGATACAGGGGGCGGGTTGAAGAAGGCCGCTACGCTGATAAAGGGCGATGAACCCTTTATAATACACAATGTCGATGTGTTGAGCGATGTGGATATTACGGATATGCTGGCCTTCCATAAAAAAAACCGGCCGCTTGCCACACTGGCCGTAAGCAATCGAACGACAAGCCGCTACTTTCTGTGGCAAAAGGGCATGCTGGCCGGCTGGGAAAACACCAAAAGCGGTGAAAGGATAGTGTGCAGGGATGGTCAGTTGGCCAGCCTGGAGGTTTTGGCATTCAGCGGTATACACATAGTGGAGCCGGATATATTCAGCCTGGTGGAAGAAGAGGGGGTTTTCCCCCTTAACTCCCTTTACCTAAGGCTGGCACCCAGCCATAAAATAATAGCCTACAGGCATGATCACTCTTTCTGGGCCGATATAGGCAGCAGGGAAAAACTCAAAAAGGCAGAAGAGATGCTGGCAGAAAACCCGGGTAAGTTTGGCCGGCAGGGCAAATAAAAAGCAAAAGATATGGAAGCATTCCTTAAGGAGGTTACAGGGCATATCCTGGACAACCACGGCGGCAGGACAGGGGATATCTGCATTGTCACCCCCAACCGCAGGGCAGGCCTCTTTTTCAGGAAATACTTCTCCGATGCCATATCCGCTCCAATGTGGGCCCCTGAGGTGCTCAGCATAGAGGAGCTGATGAATAAAATAAGCGGGTTTGCCATCTGCGACAGGCTCACCCTTTTGTTTGAGTTCTACCAGGTATACAGCAGCCTGGAGGGTGAAAATGCCGGCGACGTGGATGCCTTCTTTACCTGGGCCCCTGTGCTGCTAAGGGACTTCGATGATGTGGACAATGCTCTTGCAGACCCCATAGAGCTTTACTCCTACCTTGAGGATATAAGGTATATAGAGACATGGAACCCTGACGGCTCTGAACTTACACCCTTCCAGAAGAACTACCTGGAGTTTGCCGGGAGGCTGGGTCTTTACCACACAAAACTTGCATCCAGGATGACGGGGATGAAAATGGCCTGGCAGGGCTTGTCATCCAGAAAGGCCGCAAAGCTAATCTCAGGGGGCGGTGCCCCCCTGCCATGGGAGAAGGTGATCTTCACCGGCTTCAATGCACTTACCCGGGCTGAGGAGAGTGTGATAGAGGGTCTTTTAAAAGAGGGCAGGGCAGAGTTTATAAGTGACTCCGACCCATATTATGAGATGGACCCGGACCATGAGGCGGGTATCTTCATACGCAAATACAGAAAAAGGTTCAACACAGATACAAAGAGGGGGGACGGCAGTTTGTTCAGCTCCCCTAAAAATATCAGGATATACGGTGTAGCAAAGAATGTTAACCAGGCCCGGCTTGCAGGCAACATAATACGGGACAGCCTTGGACCAGGTGCGGGACTTGACACCGCCGTAGTACTCGCAAATGAGGAGCTGCTTATACCTGTGCTCAACTCCCTTCCCGCTGAAGTTGAGAACATAAACGTTACCATGGGCTACCCCCTTTCAAAGACAAATATGTTCGAGTTCTTCGACACCATTTTCAGCCTGCACCTGAGGGCTGCCTGGGAGCAGGGGGACAAGGGGCCGAAGTTCTATTACAGGGACCTGCAGAGGCTCTTTTCACACAGCAGCACCATGCTTTTGTGGGACAGGGAAAATGGGGGAGAATGGGCATCGGAACTGCTCCGCAGCCTTGCCTCTTCAAACATGGGCTTTTGCGGATATTCAGAGCTGGTGGAACTTGCAGGCGAGGGGGATGATAAAAAGGCTTTCCCGGAAGTCTTCTATTTTTTGCAGCAGAACTGGCAGAAAGATCCTTCAGGCATATTCAGGGTGTTTAAGGATATCACAGCACGCCTGGACGTACTGTTAAGGGAGAAGGCCGGCAGCCAGGGCAGCGACATTGTGAACACCCCCTTCTTTGTCGATTTTGAGTCGCTGTATTACTTTGCGAGGATATTCAGGCAGATGGAAAGCTATATGGAGCGCTTCCCCTTTATTGCCTCCCTAAAGACACTGCACAGGCTCACCAGGCAGGCCGCCTCCGAGACCAGGCTCTCCTTCTCAGGCGAGCCCCTTAAGGGACTTCAGGTGATGGGCATGCTGGAGACCCGGAGCCTGGATTTTAAGAACATCATCCTTTTATCGGCAAACGAGGATATACTTCCCAAAAAAAGGAGCAGCAACTCCATTATCCCATACGAGGTGAGGAAAAGTTTTGGCCTCAGGCTGTACAGGGAACAGGATGCCATTTACTCCTACCATTTCTACCGCCTGCTCCAGCGGGCGGAGAACATCTACCTTGTTTACAACACCCAGTCGCAGGATATCGGCAGCAACGAAAAGAGCCGCTTTATCACCCAGCTTCTATACGAACTCCCGGAGTTTAACCCCGAAACAGACATAAAGGAGGAGATAATACCCCTTCAGCCCCCTCCCGGGCAAATTGATGAGGGTATTGTTATAAGCAAAACCCAGGTTATCGTTGAAAAACTCCTTTCATTATCAGAAAGAGGCTTCTCCCCCTCTGCCCTGGCCACATATATAAACTGCCCGCTGCAGTTCTACTTTGAAAGGGTTCTCCAGGTAAAGGAGGCAGAGGATGTCGAGGAGGTAGTAGAGGCAAAGACAATGGGTATTGTTGTGCACGGAGTAATGGAAGACCTCTACAGGCCATTTACCGGAAAGGTTGTCAGTGCAGCTGACATCCGGGGTATGCATCAAAAGCTGGACACCCTGCTTGAGAATCATTTTAGAAAGGGGTACAAAGGAGGCAGCACCGGTTTTGGCAAGAACTTTTTGCTGGCCCACCTTACCAAAAGATATATAGAGAATATACTCAGGGAGGAGGAGGACTCCATTGAGAAGTGGGCCGCAGAGGGCAGGGTGCTGAGCATACTTGAGCTGGAGAGTTTCCTGGGAGCATACATGATGGTACCCTCCGGCGGAAGGGAGTTAAGGGTGAAAATACACGGGAAGGCCGACAGGGTAGACCGCCTGGGTGATGTAACAAGGGTGATAGACTACAAGACCGGGAAAGTACAGGGCTCCGAGCTCTCTTACAGTGACTGGAGCACACCCTTTATAAACAGCAGCAAGGCGAAGAACTTCCAGCTGCTGTGCTACGCCTGGCTCTACCATAAAAACAAACCTGAGACACCTTCAATAGAGCCGGGTATCATATCGACAAGGCAGGCGGCAAAGGGTTCACAGACGATGAGGCACCCGGGGGGCAAGGGCAGTCTTGGGGCTGCAGAGCTGGAACTTGTTGAAGAGGAGCTCAGGGGGCTTCTAATGGGTATACTGGATCCCGGCACCCCTTTTACCAGGACCGGCCAGGAGGATAACTGCAGATACTGCCAGTTCACCAATGTGTGCCGCAGGTTCACCGCGAAAAGCAACCTGTACTGATTCAAATCCTCTATCTTCTGTTATCCCCGCAGTTTTTTGCGCGCCTCGCTGAGGACCTTGTCAAGACCCGAGGCATCCCTGCCGCCGGCAGTTGCAAAGAAAGGCTGTCCGCCTCCCCCACCACCGATATGGGCCGCCAGCTCCCTTACCAGGTTGCCTGCATGCAGCCCCTTTTCGCGGACAACATCCTCGGCGATCATGATGGTTATACCGGCCTTATCCCCATAGTGATGGGCAAGTACAAGGAAAAGGCTGTCTAGCATGCCCTTGAGCCGGAAAGCCAGGTCCTTCACAGAGGCAGGGTCCAGCTCCAGCTTAGCGGAGATATAGTTCACACCCTCAAGGGCTTCTGCCGAGGAAGCAAGCTGTTCTGCAAGCTGTTTCAGCTGTTGCTGCTGCATTGCAGCCAGCTCCTTTTTCATCTTCTCGTTATGCTCCAGTACCTGCTGCAGTGCCTGCAAACTGTTTTTGGGGTGCCTGAGCAATGACTTTAACTGCTCGAGCTCATCCAGCCTCTGGTAAATGAACTCCTCTGCAGCCCTGCCGGTGACCGCCTCAACCCTTAGTATTCCCGCTGCGATCGCACCTTCGGAC
>PWNY01000339.1 GCA_003557805.1 Bacteroidales bacterium
CGAAACCGCCCCGGCCCAGCTGATCGTGGATGGTGTAGCTGCCCACCACATCCCCCGGCTGCAGCTCGACATGGGGGACCGATGCCTGCGGGGGGGCGCCGGTGTGCTGCATGCCCATCGAGTAACCCGGGGGCGATGAGGGGCCCGGTGAAGGCGAGCCGGAGTAGCGGGGTGAAGGTGACGAGCTTCCCGTTGGATTGCCACACTCCGGACAAAACTTTTCATTGCCGCTGAGCTGGGTCCCACAAGTGCAGGTTTGAGCCGTTTTCGTGCCACATTCCGGGCAGAACTTGACTCCAGGAAGGATTTCGGTTTGACAGGTTTTGCAGTTCATGCGTAAACTCCATTAATAAGATTCATCTTGATACTTCCCATTAGTTCGGGCTACACGGAAAAAATGACGTTTTTTAAATCCGTTCAGTTCGAACAAAATAAACAGCTTCCTACCATCGCAATCAATTTTCAGCGGCCGGGGTTTAGAGGAAAATACATAAAATTAGATTATCCGGGATTTTCTGTACCTGAACATACTCATACCGGATAATCTGTTTTACTGTTTGCCCTTTCGGGACTGGGTAATCACCTGTTTATAAAGTGGACATCCATCCATCCTTTTAAGCTCGAAGAACAGACGAGACGAAAGCCAATGTTGTTGTTCCTGTTGCCGGGGTTGTTGTAGTTGCGGTTAGCACAACGACAGTTATCCGGGCTGTTGTTCCAGCTTCCGCCACGGTTGAGGCTGTTCTATCCAGTGTTTACCCGGGTTGATCCATTTTTTTAATAACCGTTTTTCTCAACCCAAACGTATTTGCCTTTTTGGCAAATGCCAGCAATGGCAATATGTGAGTTTGATAATCTTTTTGATTCCATAAGTTCAATTCCACTTTTTTTTGATATGTTTTCATTTTTTTGATAAATCTTTTTTTACTTCTTCCGTTTAACAGGATTTTTTCAGGATAAATGGTATAACCGCAAAATGGTAACCCACGGCTTGTTTTGTTCATATAACTGGTTTTGAAGGCAAGGTCAAGTTCTCTGATGATAAAGTCACGAAATGCCTCCCCTTTTTCATTCAGCTGTTTCTTATTGTCTCCCCATAATACCATATCGTCCATATAACGAACATAGGCGGGTACCTGAAGCTTCTCCTTAGCATAGTGATCTGCTTTTCCAAGATAGTGGTTTGCAAAATACTGGCTGGTCAGGCTGCCAATAGGCAAACCTTTGGCCGGTTGTATAGAATAGCTGTTTATGATTTTTCGAAAGATATCCAACAGGACCTTGTCTTTAATTCTTTGTTGAAGCATTGCCAAGAGCACAGAGTGGTCTATGGAGTCAAAATATTTTCGAATATCCATCTTTATGTAACACGGGTACTGTCTTTGATTTCTTTTTGCCTGTTCAATGGCCGCGTACGTACCCTTCCCTTTTCTGCTCGCATAGCTGTGATAGATTTGATACTTTTCAAATATCGAATGGCACACATTCATAATTGCATGGTGAAGCACCCGTTCTGAAAAATCCGCTGCACATATCATTCGTTTTTTCGGGTCATGGATCGTAAAGAAAGAATAGTTGCCAACCGATACATGTCCGCTCAGGATCCCATTACGGAGTTGCAGGAGTTGATTGTCCAGATCATTACTAAATGCTTTTACATTCGGTTTGTCAGCCTTTCTTTTTTTGGCTTTCCAGAAGGCTGATCGCAAGTTATCAGGATCAGCTATCCTGCAAATCAGGTTCCCGGTCCGTTTCATGATTAAAAAGGCGCTCGTTTTGAATACTGTTTAATAATGACTCCCCATACTTTTCAATTTTTTTCCTGCCAATTCCTGAAATGTCGGCAAGTCTTTTTTTGTCGATGCGATCAAGCTTTGCGATTTCTGCCAGCTCGGCATCCGTAAAAACAGCGTATGCCGGAACGGCATCATCATCTGCGATTGTTTTTCGAACTTCTCGCAGTTTTGAAAACTTTTCAAAATCACTGGCGTTCAAAATACTTTTATAGTCAACTCTTTTCTTTCCATACGGAAAATGTTCCGGCTCATTTGATTTTTCAAGATACCTGATACAAAAAGTCCAGTAACCTCCACTGTTATTTTGGAAAAAATGGTGGTCAATTTGAAGCACTTTATGGGTGGCCATGAATCTGTTCATTTCATCCAATAACCCGGGATGGCTGCCGATCGGAATTGTGAAAATGTTTATTCGCATTGCTGTTTTTTTTTAAATCGACCGCCAAAGGCGGTGTTGCCGGCTCCGCCGGACTGCGCGGCATCGCTTTCGCTTTGCGATGCCTTGCCGCCGGCTTCGCCCTTTTTTAAAGGATGGATGAACCACTTTTAACTCGAAGAACAGACGAGACGAAAGCCAATGATGATGTTCCTGTAGCCGGGGAAGAAGTAGCGGTTAGCACAACGACAGCCATCCGGGCCGTCGTGCCAGCTTCCGCCACGGCGGAGGCGTTGCGTACCCGTAGACGGGCCCTGCGGGTTGCGGAGAGGGCTTCTTTCATAGTAATCGCTATCAAACCAGTCACTGCACCATTCCCATACATTGCCGCTCATGTCGAATATTCCAAGTTCGTTGGGCTTCTTCCGGCCAACAGGATGGGTTTCATCACCGCTGTTGTCTTCAAACCAGCCTACATCGTGCAGGTTATCGCTGCCCGAGTAGGTGTACC
>PWNY01000090.1 GCA_003557805.1 Bacteroidales bacterium
CCGGGAAGTCCATAAGAATATGGAATTTTTTCTATATAAGAGCTTTAAACAACAAAAAAAGACTTAATAACGGTAGCCCCCCGCCCCTTCTGTTTCAACCTCAACTCCCAGGGAGAGCACGATGCGGTTCACAAAATTAAAGTAGGCGGTAACAAGGGTGGCGTCCAGTATTGCAGCATCGCTGAGACCGGCCTTCTTGAGTGCGTCAGTGTGATCCTGATCTTCATGCCCGGAAGGTTCAAGTGTTAGGTGGCGGGCGTAACGGCAAAGGGCCTGCTGTTTTTCCGGCAGGAAATCTGCCCACCTTTGTTCGGTGAGCAGGGATATCCTCCCGTCATCCTTCCAGTAATGGTTCAGGGCCTGTGCATGGTGTTTTGTACAGTAGCTGCAGCCGTTGGCAACGGACACCACCACCGCGATCATCTCCCTTTCGGCCCTTTTCAGCTCTGAGCGGCCGAACATTATATCCATGTAAAGGTCCATGTGGTGCACAATACTTTCGGGCCTGAGGCTCTGTATGGTGTGCACCGCGGCAAGTTTGCCGCTCTTTTTTATAAGGTCGTTGTAGATTTCCCTGAGCCTCCCGGTGGAGGCTTCATAACCTATAGTCTGTATTCTTGGCATAGTTATATTATTAGATGCTCTCCTTGCGAAAGGTATAAAAAAACCGCCACACCATGAACCGGCATGACGGGCTATGCCAAAAGCTTTAAGGCCTGTTTTGCCTAACGCTCGATCTCAAAGGAGATCTTGGCATTTACAGCATAGGATACGATCTCGTTGTTCTCTACATTGGCATTCATATGCTTGATGTAGATCGATTTGATGTTCTTCAGAGTCTTTGCAGCTTCAGCCACTGCATTCTGGGTTGCTTCGGTAAAACCTTTGTCTGATACTCCAATTACCTCAACTACTTTTACTAGCATGATAAGCCTCCTTTTGTTTTGATTACACAATATGTAACAAAAGCACAAAAAAACCGTGCCACAAGCTTCCAGGAAAACAGCAAGAAGGTCTGGAGAGGTTTACTGCAGGGAGATACAAGGCATATTATTTTTCTGAAAATCATTTTCATAAAAAGCCCGGCTATTGTTATGTATTGAATACTCCACGGTTTGAGAAACAACCACCACATAATCAGGCTGATCTATTTTTCATATCTTTAGCATTTTGCGATAAGAACCATATTACAATAGCAGGTAAAATAATAAAGAGATATGGCAGCAAATGGTAAATCATCAGAAAAACTCCCAACCCCTCCCCTTTGGTTATCCCTTATACCAATCACCGTAACCGGCGTGGCGCTTGGATTTTCTGTCTTCGCCTTCGAGGCGGAGCCCCATTTTTCACTCTTCCTCGGGGCTGCAACGGCAGGAATATGTGCATACCTGTACGGGTTTTCATGGAAAACCATCAAAGAGGGTTTTAAGCATGCCATAAACCGTACAACTCCCTCGCTTATCATCCTTTTGATAATCGGCATGCTTATCAGCGTATGGATAGCCAGCGGGATAGTGCCGGCGCTGATGTATTTCGGGTTTGAGTTTTTCGTAGCAAGGTGGTTTTTGCCGCTGATACTGCTGTTTTGCTGCGTTATGGCACTTGTTACGGGCAGTTCGTGGTCAACTATAGGAACCCTGGGGGTTGCGGCTATAGGGGTGAGCGAGGGCCTTGGGATACCCCTTGCGATAACAGCCGGGGCGATCGTATCAGGCTCCTTTTTCGGCGACAAGCTGTCACCGATGTCGGATTCAACGAACCTTACACCCTCAGTGCTCGGGGTCAACCTTTTTGAGCATATTAAGCATATGCTTTACACCACCCTGCCGGCACTGGGTATCTCCCTTGTGGCATTCACAGTCATTGGTTTTGTTGTTGCCGGGAATGGTGACACGGGTGATGTAGCACACTACAGTGAAGGGATCACCGAAAACTTCAATATATCGGCATGGCTCTTTTTACCACCTGCAGTGGTTGTGTTCCTGATAGTAAAGAAGGTGCCTGCAATACCCAGCCTGATAGCGGGGCTTATACTGGGAAGTATCACCTACATTGTGATACAGGGAGGCAGTTTTTCTGAGCTTTTAAACACTATTCACAAGGGGTATGATCCCGGCACCGGCAATGAGGAGATTGACGGCCTGTTTTCAAGGGGCGGTATGGAGAGCATGTACAATGTTATTTCACTGGCGCTGGTATCCCTTACACTGGGTGGCATTCTTGACTATACAAAGATGCTGCACTCTATAGTTCTGGGGCTCTCGAAGTTTGTGAAGAGTATCGGGAACCTTACACTAACTGTCCTGGGCACCTCTATCTTTGTTAACATATTCGGGGCGAACCAGTATCTTGCGGTAATTCTGCCGGGGCAGATGTTCGAGGAGTGCTACAGGGATAAACATCTTAAACTTAAAAACCTTACCAGGACCCTGGAGGCGGGCGGAACACTCACCGCACCTCTTATTCCCTGGAACTCCAGTGCTGTATTTGTCTATTCAGCGCTTGGTGTTTCTGCTATGGCATATGCTCCTTTTGCTCTTCTTTGCTGGCTCACTGCAATTATCGCAGCCGTTTTCGGCTATGCAAATATCACCATGCAAACACTTCCGCCTGAAGAGAGACCGGAAGATGAAGAATGCCAGTAGGTGAAAAAGCCAGACAAGGTGCCCATTTTCTGGCA
>PWNY01000128.1 GCA_003557805.1 Bacteroidales bacterium
CGATCTGCGGTAGCAGATGCTCAAGCGCTTTAACCGGAAAAAATAGACGCTCCCGGAGTATTTCTCTATCTCACTTCGGGCCATGGGATGAGGCCTTTTGTCGCTAAGGGCACAAATAATAAGATCATGGCGTTTTGATAGCTCCCGGATCTGGTGGTAAGCCCTTAGTTTATCACCCTTTTCCAGAGGGTATGGAATCCTGGAAAGTATAACAAATATGGTCTTTCTCAAGTCCGGGATGATTTTTTTGCAATCTAATTATATCTGTGACAAAGGTATCAAATTTTACAGCAGATCAGCCTTCAGAAAAAGTTTTGTAAAAGTTGATCAGCTTCTCCATTATAGGTCCGTATGAGTGGTTTTCGGCAGCGAATATCCTGGCCTTCTCCCCGAGTTCTTTTATTAGGCCGGGGTTTGAGAAGCAGTAAAGGATCGATTCGGCCATTTCCGCGGGAGTGTCTGCCAGCATAATGTTTTCTCCATGCGTGCAGTCTATGCCTTCAGCTCCTATGCTGGTTGAAATAATTGCTTTACCTGCAGCCATACCCTCGATGATTTTAACACGCATACCACCTCCTGAGCGAAGCGGAACCACCATTAATTCATGTCTGTTTATAAAATCTGCAGCATCTGGCACCTCTCCTGCAACACTTATGTTTTCACCCTGGTACCTGTAAAACCTTTCTGGGATGTTTTTACCTGCCAGTATAAACCTGATTTGAGGATTTTCCCGTATTATCAGGGGCCACACCTTTTCTATGAACCACCTAATACCATCCTGGTTTGGCCGCCAGTCCATGCTCCCAAGGTGGAAGACGGTATTCGCTTCCGGAGTAATACCGCCGCCAGCAGACATACCTGGTCCTACTCCGACAGGTATGGTTACGGCAGGATGCGAGAAACCGTTTATCTCAAAGAAGCGCAGGTCTGTGGGCGATATGGCCACAAGTCCGTCAACCTGCAATACAGTTCTCATTTCGTACTTCCTGAGCCTGGCAGCCAGTATTTTAAGGTAAAGGCGTTTCAGTGGGTTTTTGGCAGAAGCCGCCATCCTTTCCCAGATGAAGTGTTCTATGTTGTGAGACCTGTAGATCAACGGACTACCCGTATGTTGTCTTATAACCGGAATATATGGCGTCAGATAGAGTCCTTCCAGCTGGATAATGTCGAACGGTTCCTGCTTTAAGATCTCTGCAAGTCGTTTTGCGAGTCTGGGGCAGTAAAAACGGCTTATGTTGTATGATTTTCCCGTTATAAGATTGAAAAATGCAGGAAATGGCCTTACCCTTGTATCGAGGGGGAAATATTCAAATCCGGTTTCCTTTATATAGTTCTGTGGTACTTTTTTCAGTGTTGAACCGGATCCGGTCGGGGCAACTGCTACTACCTTTACACTGATATCCCTTTCAAGCAGTCCCATCGTTATCTGGTCCATTGCTATGGAGCCTCCGTCTGATGGAGGATGCGGTGGTTTATGACATAACTGTAATATTCGCATGGCTGCTATTGCGTTCCGTTTTTTGTCCTTTTAAATAGACCGAAGAATCTTTCAAAATATCTCAGGTAACTGTCGGTATCAAGCAGTGATGAGTCAGTTGTCGCCTTAACCGTAAGCAGAACCCCAACCGGGAGCAGGAGCAGGGATGACAACCACATGCCCTGGTGTGCCTCAAGCACTCCTTCACGTACGAATTTCTCCCCCATCATGGATGTTACGTGGAATACCACGAAAAGCAGAACCGATATCACAAGAGGCAGCCCGAATCCCCCTTTACGAATTATCGCACCCAGTGGCGCCCCTATCAGAAAGAGTACCACGCAGGCAAATGAAAGTGTGAACTTACGGTGAAATTCAATCTGGTACCTGGCAAGTGTTCTTTTCCTCTGCCTGAAGTCTTCATGTGCATTCCGCGTGTGTTCACGATTGTCCCTTATGGTCCCCATTGTCCTGTTTATAACCACCTGTTCGTGGATCTGTGGTTTGTTTTTGATATATTCAATATCTATAACAGGGGGCTTGTCATTACTGCCTGCAGATTTTTTATCCAGTTCTGCCAGCTCTTCCGGAAAATAGTTCAGTCTTTGCCTGTAAGTTGCAATAAATTGCTTCTTGCGTTCGTCCAGCTGGCCTGAAAGGGAGTCCTCAAAGAATATCAACTGATTTATATTGAGCATCCTGAAGTTGCCTTTGAAAAGCTCTTCATCGGTCCGTTCCAGTTCGAACATACTTAAGTCGAATTTGCGTACCTGCTGCTCGAAATACATCCGCTGAAATGGTCTGTCAGACTGCAGGGGTCCACCATCTCCGGCCTCCTGGTAGTTAATCCCGTTGTGCAGTGTTAACAACATATACCTTTTGTCAGGAGTAAGGGCCATGCTGCCCCACTCTGCCAGGGTAAGGTTTACATTGCCCACCCTGTCAGTATGGTCATAGATTTTTATGCCCCTGAGGATATTCCCGCTATTCTCTTTTTCATCGACACGGATCACGAAATTATCAATACCATGGTAATAAATGCCTTCAGTTATGTTAAGGGCGGGTCTTTGCTGTCTTATGTCGTACAACAGGGACAGGCTTTTGAGATTGGCTACGGGCAGCACATTGTTGGAAAAGAAAAAGGCAGACATTGCCAGTATGCAGGAGATCATAACGATGGGCCACATAATCTTCCTTATAGAGATACCTGCTGATTTAAAAGCTACCAGCTCGTAATGTTCACCCATTTTTCCCATGGTCATGATTGATGAGAGCAGCACGGCCAGTGGAAGTGCCAGGGGGACAAAGGTTGCCGACATGTAGAACAATAGCTCTGCGATTATATACCACTCCAGCCCCTTGCCTACAAGGTCATCTATGTATTTCCAAAGAAACTG
The DNA here is from genome assembly GCA_003557805.1 of Bacteroidales bacterium. GTDB lineage: Bacteria > Bacteroidota > Bacteroidia > Bacteroidales > UBA7960 > PUPG01. The sequence continues at coordinate 2,875 of PWNY01000128.1, forward strand.
CATCAACAGGATAAAAAGGGCAATAAAGAAGGTTACCACAAAAGGACCTATATAAGAGGTGATAACGAGTTTGTGCAGTTTTTTCATCCCAGCCTGGAGCTAAGCTTTACTTTAGTGCAAATATACTAAAAGTGAGTGTAAATGATATCCGCTGGCAGTTGATCCATGGATGGCAGGATATTTGTTTTTTTTACTGCATGATAATTGATTGTTGTAATTTTGACATTGCAACAATTACAGTTTGTACGCCCTTGCGAAACTTTCTAAAGTGACCGGTATGAACCTTCAATTGCTACAAGGCAGTTCAAGACTGCACGCTGTGATACTATCTGGCCTTATGCTGATAGTATTGTCTTCATGCACGGCTTACCGTTATTCAATAATTGCTGAGGAGGGAATATACTATTTCCAGAGAATTGAACTGGGAGGTATAAGGCAGTCGGTTATGATAAGAGGCAAAAGCCTGTCCAATCCCGTGATGCTGTTTCTTCACGGGGGGCCTGGATTTCCGATGTTCCCTGTTGACCAGGCAAGCCGGGTTATGCAGGAACTGGAAGAAGATTTTACCATGGTTTACTGGGAGCAGAGAGGTACAGGAGGATCATTCAGCTGGAAGCTTCCCGGGAAATCACTGACAGTAGATGACTTTGTGGAGGACACATATGAGCTGGTAAATACTATTAGTGATATGCTGGGCGTGGAGAAGGTTTACCTGTGGGGTCACTCTTGGGGAAGCAATATAGGGGCAATATTTGCCTCCAGGTATCCTGAACTGTTGCATGCATACATTGGAACAGGCCAGAGTGTTAATCCATTCCGTAACGAAAGGCTTTGTTATGAGTTTGTGCTTGACAATGCCTTAAGAGAGAACAACAGGAGGGCAATCAGACAGCTGGAAAGGGTTGACACAGTTCACCAAAACTACAGCTTAAGAGATGCATTGCTGGTTAGGAACTGGGTTTACAAATATGGCGGCGTTGTCAGGGATCCGGATGACGGTGGCTATATTGACTTTGGATCAATAGCCGCGACCCTTAAGGCCCCTGAATATGGCCTGCTTGACATGCTGAACATGGTGCTTATGCCCTATTTTTCAGCCGAAGAGTTGTGGGATGATCTTAAAGACCTTGATCTTACACTTTTGGCACCAAGGATAGAAGTGCCTGTATTCTTTTTACTGGGACGTGATGATATAATTGTTTCCTCCCTGCTGGCAGAAGAGTATTTCCTTGCCCTGGAGGCTCCTGCAGGGAAACAACTGGTCTGGTTCGAGGAGTCGGCACACAGGCCACACCATGAGGAAAAAGATAAGTTCCTTGAAGTTATCAGGACGATTGTTCTTCCTTATGAATGATCTTGGCCGATGCCTGGGCTGCAGGCATCAGCAGCAGGTCATCAATGTTAACGTGTTCAGGGAGGTTTGCGGCGAAATGCACTGCTTCAGCAACATCACTCCCCCCAAGCGGTTTAAAACCACTGTATACATCAGCCGCTTTTTCCCTGTCACCATGGAAGCGCACAAGAGAAAACTCTGTTTCGGTTGCCCCGGGACTCACCTGGCTGACCTTTATCCCGTATTTCAGCAGGTCTATCCGCATGGCCTTGCTAAGTGATGCCACAGCATGTTTGGTCGCACAGTAGACATTGCCCATGGGATATGTTTCGACACCTGCTATGGATCCGATGTTTATAATGTGGCCCCTTCCATTCTCCTTCATAAGAGGTATTACAGCCCTGCTTACATAAAGCAGCCCCTTGATATTGGTATTTATCATCTGGTCCCATTCAAGGGTGTCTCCCTCATCAATAGGTGAAAGGCCAAGTGCAAGCCCGGCATTGTTAATCAGGACATCAATTTTCCTCCAGTGAAACGCAAGGGTGCCGATAGCCCTGTCAACCTGCTCTTTTTCCCTTACATCAAAGCTCAGGGGTAAAACTGCGGTACCATACTCTTTTTCGAGTCTTTCTGCCAGCCTGGCAAGCCTGTTCTCCCTTCGTGCGCATATTATCAGTTGATCACCTGAAGAGGCGAACTTTTCAGCACATGCCTTCCCTATTCCACTGCTTGCACCTGTAATCAGTATCGTTCTTGACATGTTGTGTCTGTTTTTGTTATTTTATTGTGACGGTAACGTATACCGGGTTTATAGTTGCTGAGATATTGTGCATTCAAAAGTAAAATATTTTTTTTACTGCGGCTGCTTAGCAGGATGTTGAGCTTTTTACCGTATACTCCATGGTTAATTATGCAACAATTTTTTCCGTTAATGGGCTTTGTTGCGTATTTTTGCCTTCAATAACAATTGCTTTATGGACAAATCGATAAATACAAAGACAGTTACTGCAGAAACCGCCGGTCAACTCGGCCTGCTGCCCGAAGAGTTTGAAATGATAAGGAAATTTCTGGGCAGGACGCCCAATTTCACCGAGCTCAGTATCTATTCGGTAATGTGGTCAGAGCACTGCTCTTACAAGAACTCAATAAAATGGCTCAAGACCCTGCCCCGCAAAGGTAGCCAGCTGCTTGCAGAAGCAGGGGAGGAGAATGCCGGCCTTGTTGACCTTGGTGATGACCTGGCTTGTGCATTCAAGATAGAGTCTCACAATCACCCCTCGGCTCTTGAGCCCTACCAGGGTGCAGCAACCGGGGTCGGAGGCATTAACAGGGATATTTTCACCATGGGTGCAAGGCCGGTGGCTCAGCTGAACTCCCTTAGGTTCGGTAATCCAAAACTGGAACGTACAAAATGGCTTATGAAGGGGGTTGTCAAGGGTATTGGAGATTACGGTAACGCATTTGGTGTGCCAGTGGTTGGAGGTGAGGTTTACTTTGATAACTGCTATACGACAAACCCCCTGGTAAATGCAATGTCGGCGGGAATTGTCAAAAAGGGCAACACCATATCGGCAATATCCTATGGTGCCGGTAATCCTGTATTCATTGTTGGTTCATCAACAGGAAAGGACGGTATACACGGCGCTACATTTGCCTCTGAGGATATTACAGAGGCATCGGCTGACAAGATACCCGCCGTACAGGTAGGCGACCCTTTCCAGGAGAAGCTCCTTTTGGAGGCAAGCCTTGAACTGTCAAAGACAGATGCCCTTGTTGGCATGCAGGATATGGGAGCTGCCGGAATAGCATGTTCTACATCTGAGATGTCGGCCAAAGGGAAACACGGAATGATCGTACATCTTGACAGGGTCCCGATGAGGCAGGATAATATGCAGCCTTTTGAGATTTTGCTCAGTGAATCCCAGGAAAGGATGCTGGTTGTGGCAAAAAAGGGTAGCGAGAGTGAGGTAATGGGGATATTTGAAAAATGGGACCTGAACTGTGTCCGGATCGGGGAGGTGACAGAGGGCGACTTGCTGAAATACTATTTCAATGGCGAACTGGTCGCCGAGGTGCCGGCCGATTCACTGGTACTGGGCGGAGGTGCCCCTGTTTATGACAGGGAATACAGGGAACCGGAGTGGTACAGGGACAATATGAGTTTTGACATTGAAGATGTAAAATTGCCTTCCGATCTCGTGGAGGTGGCACGTTTCCTGCTGGGTTCACCCAATATTGCATCAAAAAGGTGGGTGATTGAACAGTATGATACAATGGTGGGAACAAAGAACATGACAACCAATACAGTTGCAGATTCCGGGGTGGTGAACCTGAAAGGGACCAATAAGGCACTGGCACTGACTGTAGATTGCAACTCAAGGTATGTCGATGCGGATCCTGAAAAGGGTGCTGCTATAGCCGTTTCAGAAAGTGCCCGCAATATTGTATGCAGCGGCGGGGAACCGCTTGCCATCACAAACTGCCTGAACTTCGGGAACCCCTATAATCCTGAGGTCTACTGGCAGTTCGTAGGTGCGATAAAAGGGATGTCTGCAGCCTGCCTGAAATTTAACACACCGGTTACCGGCGGCAATGTGAGCTTTTACAACCAGGCAACCTCCGGTGAAAAGACCGAGCCGGTTTTCCCCACGCCTGTTATAGGCATGCTTGGATTATTACCCGACAAAAAGAGGCTGACCGGAATAGGGTTCAAAAGGGAGGGTGATGTTATCTACCTTATAGGCGGTTCAAGGAATGACATAAGTTCCTCAGAGTACCTTTACAGTTATCATGGTGTAAAACGGTCTCCTTCACCCTACTTTGACCTGGACGAGGAGTACAGGATGCAGGAGGTTGTTAAGCTCCTGATAAAAGAAGGGATAGTATGCTCGGCACACGATGTGTCTGACGGCGGGCTTTTTGTGAGCCTGTTTGAGTCTGCGAAGATTGCAAAAAAAGGGTTCAGGGTAGATACGGATATTGACTTCAGGAAAGATGCCTTCCTTTTTGGTGAGGCACAGGGCAGGGTTGTAGTGTCGGTAAGCCCGGAAAACCAGGAAAAGCTTGCAGCCATTCTGGCCCAGACCGACGTTGACTTTACGCTCCTTGGAGAGGTCGGAGGTGATCAAGCCGTGATAGATGGTGAGAGTTTTGGCAGGATCGCCGACCTTGATTTATTATATGAAAATGTAATACCTTCGTTAATGGATGATCTATAGTATATGCCGGCTGATTTCCCCAGGATAAAAAGAGTCTGTTTCGGTCTTGGAATGTTCAAGGCGTTCCTGGCCCCCCTTTTTCTGCTTTTCTCCTGCAGCGGTGCATTTGACGAGAAAACCGGGCATACAGTCCTGAGGTACAATGAAGACCAGAATATTACATCCCTGGATCCGGTATATGCCCGTAATCAGGCGAATATATGGGCAGTGTCCCAGCTTTTTAACGGTCTGGTGGAACTGGATGACAGCCTCCGGGTAATACCTTCGATTGCAAGAAGCTGGGAAGTAACAGGGGAGGGGACTACCTATACATTTTATCTCAGGGATGATATTTACTTTCATGATAACCCCTGTTTCCAGGAAGAAATGGGCCGTAGGGTAGTAGCTGATGATTTTGTGTTCAGTTTGTCAAGGCTTGTCGACCCTGCCCTTAACTCACCGGGGGCATGGATAATGAACCACGTTGCAAGAAGGGATAACGGCACCCTGGATGTTACAGCTGTTAATGACACCACTCTTGTAATTGAGTTGCAGCAGAGCTTTCCCCCGTTTCTTGGCCTTCTGGGCATGCAATACTGTTCGGTAGTACCCCATGAGGCAATAAGGGAGTATGGAAGAGACTTCAGGAGAAATCCCGTTGGCACAGGCCCATTTGTATTCGCTTACTGGAAAGACGGTGTGAAACTTATTTTCAGAAAGAACGACAACTATTTTGAGTTCGAGGGCGGTCAGCGGCTACCATATCTTGATGCAATATCCATAAGTTTTATAATTGACCGGCAGACAGCTTTTTTGGAGTTTGTCAGGGGCAACCTTGACCTTCTTACACGGCTCGATCCCAGCTACCAGGACGAGCTTCTGGACCCCGCCGGCCAGCTTCAGGAAAAATACAGGGGCCAGCTTAAGATGATTACCATGCCATTCCTGAACTCGGAGTATCTGGGTTTTCTGGTTGAAGGGGAAGATCTTCCTTCCGGCTGGCCGCTTAAGGACAGAAGGGTGAGGCAGGCCATAAATTATGGGTTTGACAGGGAGAAGATGCTGGCTTTCATGCGTAACAATATTGGCACACCTGCCCATGCCGGTTTTGTGCCTGTTGGCATACCGGGTTTCAACACCAATGATGGTGGTTACCGTTATGATCCGGCCAGGGCGTCACAGTTGCTTAAAGAGGCTGGATATCCGCGAGGGGAAGGACTTCCGGTTCTTATATTGAGCACGGTGCAGGCCTACCAGGATATAGCTCAATATGTGCAGTTTGAGCTGGGGCGTATCGGTATAAGGATCGATATTGATGTGATGCCCCCTGCCACGCTGAGAGAGATGATGGCCGGTGCCCGTGCCCCGTTTTTCCGGGGGTCATGGATCGCTGATTACCCGGATGCAGAGAACTATCTCGCACTTTTTTACAGCAGGAACAGGGCTCCTGCCGGCCCCAACTACACCCAGTTTGAATGCAGTGAGTATGACAGCCTGTATGAAGCATCCCTGTCAGAGGCATGTGACAGTACCAGGATGGAACTTTATCACAGAATGGACAGCATTATAATCGCAGAGGCACCAAAGGTGTTTTTATACTATGACCAGTCGATGAGGTTTGTTCATGATTATGTTCAGAATATGGGAAATAACCCCTTGAACCATCTGGATCTTAAAAGGGTAAAGATCAGTAAATAAGGCTTGGATGAAAAAGTTATGCCTCGCATTTTTGTTGCTAAGCATTAATGCTGCGTACCTGTATGCGGATAACTACAAGTACAGGTTCTTTTCAGCCCAATATCATTATAATTACCTCTGGCCTCACCGGATTGAGTTAAAACCCCTGCTGGGCGATGCACCGGTAGCGTATGAGTTTAAGCTGGGGTGGCGTACCACGGGTTCCATGCACTGGCACCGCAACTTCAACCTCCCCTCATACGGGGTGGGGTTCTATTACTGCGACCTTGGCAACCCTGATGAGCTTGGGGAGGTTAGGTCAGGCTTTCTTTTTATGGAGTTCGATTTAGGGGGACCGGAAAGTTTCAGCAGAAGGCTGAACCTGGCACTGGGTATTTCACACCTAAACAGGTATTACCACCCTGAAAGAAATCCCGGAAACAGGTTTATAGGAACCCCAATGAATGTACACTTCAGTATCAACTACTCCTGGCTGATGCCACTTACTGAAAGTATCTGGTTAAAACCTGGGTTTTCGTTTACCCACTTTTCCAATGGGGCATACAGAAAGCCGAACAGGGGGCTGAACCTCTTCGATGTTAACCTTGGCCTGCGTTACAGGATGCCCGGAGGGGCTGGCATCGCTCAATCCTATGAGGATCATAAACCACATGATCATTTACCCCGGCAGTATCTGCTGATGACATACTCCCTTGGTTTTATGCAGCGTACGGAGGATGATCCCGTCTACAGGGCCAGGACATTTACCCTTAACAGCAATATAAGGAGAAAACAACATACAGCATGGGGCATTGGCCTTGATGTGTTCTATGACGACCATGCAAAAGAGATGGCAAGATCCCTGAGGGAAAACACATCAATTGCAAATTATACAAGGCTTGGAGGATTTGCATCATTTGATGTGGTTTTTGACGGGTTGTCAATTATGTTTAACCTGGGCACCTATCTCTATTATGGATACGACCCCCTAAGTCAGGTTTACAAAAGGGTGGGAATGAGGTATATAACAAACTCCGGATTGCTTGGACACATTGCACTGAAGGCGCATGCAGGCAGGGCTGATTACATTGAGTGGGGAATAGGATACAGTATAGGATACTGAGGCCTTTAGGAGGATACTGAGACTTTTCGGAATTATACAATTATCCTCATTCCATCGTATGCCAGACGGACGTAATCGGGCAACTCCTTTTCCACATCCCTGCGAAGTCCCATCTGGTGGCTTATATGGGTGATGAAGGCCTGTTTGGGGTTAAGCTGTTTGATTATTTCAACGGCTTCTGAAAGGGAGAAGTGGGAGATATGCTTCTGCTTCCTTAGGGCGCCTATAACCAACACCTTTGAACCTCTTATTTTTTCCATCTCTTCCCTGTCTATCTTGTTGGCATCTGTCAGATAACTGAAGCTGCCCGCCCGGAACCCGAGTACCGGCATTTTGTGGTGTAGCGCCTTTATGGGTAGAAGCTCAATGCCACCTGCAGAAAAGCTTTTTTCCGGAATGCTGTGCAGCTTTATATCCGGGGCGCCAGGGTATTTTTCCTCTGCAAAAGCATAGGGGAATTCAGCCATTATTGATTCTATGTCACTCTCCTTTGCG
>PWNY01000395.1 GCA_003557805.1 Bacteroidales bacterium
CCGGTTCATTCACCTTTTATTGAGAAGATAGTACTTAACCGCCGCGGCCTTGTAAGGCGTGCCCGTATATTCTACCTCAGGAAGCTCAGGGGTAAGCGTGCCCGTATAAAGGAACGCAGAGCCTAGCAGGGGCAATCATTCTCACTATATATTCTCAGGAGGCGCATTTTGTCATGCGTCTCTTTTTTTTATATTTTCGCATCATCCGGAATGCATGTTCGCCGGTAAAAGTATTTTTAAAAGAGCCGAGATATGAAAAAGCTTATTGAATGCGTACCTAATTTCAGTGAAGGGAAAGATATGGCTGTGATCGAAAAGATCACCCGCGAAATTGAGTCGGTGGATGGTGTGAAACTCCTTGATGCAGATCCCGGAGAAGCCACAAACCGTACAGTGGTTACCTTTGTCGGCACCCCCGACGAAGTGGTGGAGGCTGCCTTCCGTGCAGTCAGAAAAGCTTCTGAACTGATTGATATGAGAAGGCACAGGGGGGCGCATCCGAGAATGGGTGCAACCGATGTCTGTCCTCTGGTACCGGTAGCGAACATATCCATGGAGGAGGTGGTGGAGTATGCACACAGGCTTGCAGAACGTATCGGCAAGGAGCTGGGTATTCCGGTTTACTGTTATGAAAACGCGGCCCTTAAGCCAGAGAGACAAAACCTGGCTAACTGCCGCAGTGGTGAGTATGAGGGAATGGCTGACAAACTTGCAAGCCAGGAATGGAAGCCCGACTTCGGGCCTGACAGGTTTAATGAACGTGCAGGAGTTACAGCAGTTGGTGCGCGCGATTTTCTGGTTGCATATAATATAAATCTCAACACAACTTCTACACGAAGGGCCAATGCCGTAGCCTTTGATGTACGTGAAAAGGGGCGAGTCAAGCGTCAGGGCCATCCGCTTACAGGCAAAATCGTGAAGGATGAAAAAGGTGATCCGGTTTACATCCCCGGCAGCCTTAAGGGAGTAAAAGCCATAGGCTGGTATATTGAGGAGTATGGCATAGCCCAGATATCAATGAACCTTACCAATATAAGCGTAACATCCGTTCATGCCGCTTTCGATGAGGTATGCGAAAAGGCTGCCCAAAGAGGTCTCAGGGTTACCGGATCAGAACTTGTTGGCCTTGTTCCGCTAAAGGCGATGCTTGATGCCGGGCGCTATTTTCTGCGCAAGCAAAAAAGGAGCCTTGGTGTATCTGAGGGTGAACTGATAAAGATTGCGGTCAGGTCAATGGGGCTGGATGAGCTCAAACCTTTCAACCCGAAAGAAAAGATCATAGAGTACATGATCGCAGAAGATGATGGAAGGAGGCTTGTGGACATGAGTGTTACCGGTTTTGCAGATGAAACTGCCAGTGAATCACCTGCCCCCGGAGGGGGTTCAGTATCTGCCTATGTCGGGGCCCTCGGTGTATCTCTTGGCACCATGGTAGCCAACCTTTCTTCACATAAAAGAGGCTGGGACGAAAGGTGGAATGAGTTCAGCAAATGGGCGGAAAAAGGCCAGGCGATCAAGCAGGAGTTGTTATACCTTGTTGATGAAGATACAAGGGCCTTTAACCGTATACTGGAGGCATTCGGTATGCCAAAGAAGTCTGCAGGGGAGCAGAAGGAGAGAAAGCGAGCTATAGAGGAGGCTACCAGATATGCGATCGAGATACCATTCAGGGTTATGCAACAGGCTTATGAGTCTATGGAGGTAATGGAAGCAATGGTAGAGAAGGGAAGCCCCAGCTCTATTACAGATGCAGCAGTCGGGGCGCTTTGTGCCCGCACTGCGGTTGCAGGCGCCTTCATGAATGTGAGGATAAATTCAGAAGGCCTTGACGACAAGGATTTTTATAAAAAGTTATATAATCAGGCCAGAGAGATAGATAAGGCTGCCGCTATAAAAGAAGCTGAAATAACAGGTAAAGTTGAGAAAGTGCTTGGAAAGGGCAATACCACTTAGTTCTTTTGAAGCATTTTCCTGGCACGCTCCAGGGAGCTTTCTATATCCCTGCATATGTTTTCCTTGCCGATATCATAATACAGGCCCTCTTTTTTCAGGGCGGAAAGTGCTTTTGGGGTAACTCCCGAGAGTATTGTCCTGGTACGGTTTCTTTTTGACCTTTCAAGAAAGTTCCTGAGGTTCTTCATTCCTGTTGAATCGATAAAGGGAACCCTCCTCATCCTGAGGATGCGTACCTTTGGTTTTTCATGAATTTCCTGTTCGGCCTCTTCAAATTTGTTTGCGATACCGAAGAAGAATGGTCCCCTGATCTGAAACACCTCCACCCCTTTCGGTATCTCAAGGGTTTCGAAGTCTTCGGTTATATATGAGCGTTCGTCTTCAACCTCATGCCTTAATACTTCTATATCGGTTGTTTCCATTACTCTTTTGATAAAAAGTATCATTGCGAGCAGGATGCCGAATGGAAGTGCAAAATTAAGCCCAACAAAGACAGTCAGCAGAAATGTTACCATAAGCACGGCTGCCTCTCCGCGGGATGTCTTCAATATACTCCTGAATGACCGCCACTCGCTCATATTATAGGCAACCACCACAAGGATACCTGCGAGCGCTGCAAGAGGGATCATCATTGCCAGCCTTCCAAGGAACATCATGAACATAAGCAGGATAAGTGCATGAAACATCCCGGCAACCGGGGTCTTGCCACCATTAC
>PWNY01000260.1 GCA_003557805.1 Bacteroidales bacterium
GGGATACCCTCTTCCCCGATGCGTGCAAGGTCGTCACGGAGTTGCCGGGTCATCTCACCGTCTTCCCTGATCAATGCCCTGGCGACAGTGTAGTTCCCTTCTCCCTGAATACGTATCAGCCTTTCAACCCCCTCTTCTATGGCCTTTTGCATTTTATCAAAGTCAACACGGTATGTATGGGTGGATTCGCAGCGAATCAGTGCCCCTGTGCGCTTGAAGTGATTGAAACGCATCATGGCTGCAACCCCGTGGGCACCTGCGGTGCCGAACCTGCTTGAACGCATTATGCTGGCCGCTGAAGTGACAAGTGCAGACCTTAGCTGATCTTCAGATAGCTCACCATCACGTTGAAGCTGCATGAAAAGGAAGAGCGAAAGAAGGTCTGACACGGCTGCATCAATGGTTCCATGGGTTTCCTGCAATGCGGTGCGCACTTCACGGCCGTCGGTAATTGTCCGGGATACCCCAAGGCTGCCGGCCATTTCATGCAGTGCCGTTAAGTGGAAAAAGCTGTCAAAGTCAACCATGTCAACCTGGTCTTCATGTATCAGCAATCGGGAGATAGGGTAGAGGATCTCATTGAATTTTGCCTCCATCACATTGCGGATCTGCATGTTCCGGCTGCCGGTCTTGTCTCTGATATCGTGGTCTGAAGGCAGGTTCAGGGCTATTATCTTAGGCCCGGCATTGCAATGACCTGCATAATAGAGGGCATCGTAAACAAACAGCTGTGCATTCATTTCAGGTACCTGGCGCTTAAACTCATCTGGGACCGGAAGTGCAGCCTGCCATTCGGGCAGCATGCCGGCAAACCTCTCAAGCATTCTGCTGCTTTCAGGGTCTTTAAGCAATATATAGGCGCTATGGGCTTTTTTGTGACCAAACTTCCTGTCCTCGCCTGTATCCAGAGGCCCAATAACAAGTTCCAGCCTGTTTTCCTGCATTTTCATCCAGGCAATCTCGCTTTCTTCAAAATCATCGGTTTTAAAAGCCCCGGCCCTTAGCCTGAGGAATTCACTCATTGGTTCATACCGGGAAACCTCAGCTGCCCTGGTAAGCACATCTGACAGTTTTTCATTCTGTGAGGCAAAGGCCTCTGCGTAAGGTATGGATACCAGCTGCCCGTCAGACCTCCTGCGTATCATTGTCATGGGGTCGCGCTTGGTTTCATCTTCCCAGTCATTGAACTCTTCCCTGTCTATATCCAAAGGGTAGAAATTGGCACCCAGCGGCTTGTCATCAAAACCGTGATAGAATGGTGTATGGCCCTCCAGTCTGCCCCAGGGGCCATAGTTGATCAGTGCGTACTCCCTTGCATAGGGGTCCTGCATATACTCCATGAGCTGCTCCTTTGACCCGTAACTCTGAAACCAGAAAATCTCATCGATTATATCGGCTGCCTCGAACAACAGGGGTAAGAGCTCCATCTCCCAATCTTCCAAATGTGACAGGTCAGCCTCAAGTGTTACTTCACTGTACTGTTCGATGCGCTGCTGCAGCTGCTCCTGGTACTCCCTGTCTGCCCTTGGTCCACAACCGGGAATTACAGCATAAAGGATTGCGATGCTTATAAAGATGAAATTTCTCATTATAATGTGTTTTTGAAACAATTAAGGTTAATATCCAGTTTATAAATTGGCTCCTCAGGTTTTTTCAACCGTCACTCTAATGCTTGTCCCTGATTTATGTTAAGGGAAAACTTTGGGACTTATCAGCTGCTGCAGGTGAACGTATTATTTGCTGATAAAGACTGTGTTCTGTACCTGCCTTACTGGCAAATATCAGAAAAATACCCTGTATTCCATAATTCCAGTGCCGCAAAAAATAACAAAACACCTTTTGAACACTAACAGCCGCCTCTCTGCTTATGGCAGTTTTATATATCATTTACTGTTTTGGTAAAAACCTGGTCTAAATGCTCTTAAAGATAAAAACACTGTCATTCATCCCGCCAACCTGCAACCTTAATCTGAACATAATTAACTTCAATCAGGCGGTTATATATAACCGTATCCGGACCCCGGCTGCCTGAGTGTTTACAGGGGAGTCAAAGCTTTTTTGAAATTAATTGCATGTATTGCAGCGCTCAGCTTTTAAGTGCTTCCACGGGAGAGCGGCGTGCAGCCTGGTAAGTCTGGGAAACAATTGTAAGTGATGCAATAAAGAGTATAATAATAGCTGATACCAGAAAGAATAGGGGCGTAAGCCTGATCTGGTAAGCAAAATTATCCAGCCAACGCTCAGTGAACAACCAGGCAAAAGGCCAGGCAATAACAATTGCAATTAACACCCATTTCAGTATGGTTTTGTAAAATACAATCATGATCTGCATCTGGTTGGCCCCCAGTACCTTCCTTAAACCTATCTCCCTGCGCCGTGATTGCACCATGTAGCTTGAAAGGCCGAATAACCCAAGCAGTGCAATTATTATGGCCATCAGTGATGCATAGAGTATAATGGTAAAACTCCTCTCTTCAAAGCGGTAAGATTGAGAATAGACATCATCCAGCCAGCCGCTGTTTACGCCGTAGGCATTGTCAGCATTCATAAAGACCTGCTCAATCCTCCCTCTTGCTGCCTGGGGGTTATTGCTGTTCACTTTTACCGAGATGATCCGGATCTCATCGAAATATCGGTTAAACACCAGCGCACCGATGGGATCATGCA
>PWNY01000221.1 GCA_003557805.1 Bacteroidales bacterium
CAAGAGGGCAAGTGCGTTTTCGTGTTGAAGATCATTAATGGCAACATGAAACGTGATTAATAGCTGGAAGTTCGAAAATGGAAGTGGGTGCATGCTGTAAACAAGCAAAATGACTACCTTAAAAAAAGTTGCAGTAACAGGGCCTGAATCTACCGGGAAGAGCTTTTTATGCAGGGAGCTTGCCGCCCATTACAACACGGCTTATGTTCCCGAATACGCCCGTGAATATATTGATAGCATTGGTCGTGATTACATACAGGATGATATCCTGGAAATAGCAAAAGGACATCTGGCAAACGAACAAAAAATAGCCGCAGACTTGCTAGCAAGGCCCATCCGCCCCCTGCTTTTTTGCGATACCGAGTATCTTGTTGCCAAGATATGGAGTTTGCACAAATTCAACACATGCCATCCCTGGATCCTCCGGCAGATAGAAAAGAACACCTACGATCTTTATCTCCTTTGCGACATAGACTTACCATGGGAGCCCGACCCGCAGCGGGAACATCCACATTTGCGACAATACTTTTTCGACTGGTACATTAATGAACTGCAGTCTTATGGCTTTAAATATGCCGTCATTCGAGGGCAAAAACAAGATCGTGTTAATAACGCTATAGAGGTTGTAAATAATTTCTATATTGCCTGATAATCAGGTGTATAATATTTCAATGCAGGGTTTTTCCGGATTTTTTTGTATCTTGCAGCGCAAAATTTTAACCTTACTACAATGATCAGAATAGCACATAGAAACCTGTTTACACTCGTCCTTGCTTTTGTTACCTTTGCTGGTTTTTTGAATGAAACTACAGCGTGTGAACGTTGTTTGGAAGCCGGTATCATTATGGAAGAATGGCATCAAGCTGCTGCCGCGTCCCCGGCCACGCCATTGATCGCATCGCATGGTGAGCTGCGGCATGAGGCGGCCGATGATCTTCATTTTTTTGAATCGCGTGAAGTGGTACAACGCTACCGTTCAATAAACTTGGATGACCGGACTAAAGGAAGCGGATGGATCAAGGAGAATGACCATATGATCCTTAACCTTTTTGATGATGTTGAACATGAAATGCATGTGCAGCGGGCAAAGGTTAATGTGAACGGTACATTTACTATCACAGGTGTGTTGCCCGATGATGAGGGGTATATGATAATGTCAACAACCGGTAGTCGTAGCCTTGGCTCCATATTTTTGCCTGCCGAACAGAAATATTACAAGATCATCAGTGACCCGGTCTCATTTACGCATTATCTTATTGAGATGGATGCAGGCGACAGGGACATCATTGAAAGCGGCCCTCCTTTGATCCCCGAGATCAATGAGCAAGACATCAGGGAGCAGGAACGCATCAAGAATCAATTAAAGGAGCAGGACTTGGGTCCTGACGATCTAGCTACCATTGGTGTGATGGTGGTTTATACTCCCCGGGCAGAAAATTGGGCACACAACAACGGCAGCGGTATCAACAATGTGATAGCTTCTGCCATGGCCAATGCACAGCTTGTGCTCGACAACAGCCAGGTGCTGATGGTGGCCACACTAGTGCATTCAGACCTGGTAAGCTACCAGGAAAGCGGTTCTTCAACTGTTGACCTGGTAAGATTAACAGCTTCGCCTGACTACAACCCTTGGGGTAGTTCTTTCCAGGGTAATGCAGTGCCTGGGTTTATGGAAGATGTACATTTTTGGCGCGACCAGTACAGAGCGGATTTAACAGCAATATTTGCTGAGGTAAGCGATACAGGTGGCCTTGCCTGGCTGCTTACTGACAGGTTTGGCAACCCAAACCGAGCATTTTCGCTGACGCGCGTGCAACAAGCTACTGGTTACACACACATCCACGAAATGGGCCACAATATGGGCTTGCACCATCACGCAGACCAGAATTTCCAGCCCGGGCCGACAAACTGGTCAAACTGGCCCGACAATAAATGGTCGGCCGGATGGCGCTGGCTGGGTTCTAACAACGTTCGTTATGTCTCGGTAATGAGCTATTCCGGTGGTCAATATTATGCCGATGGGCAGAATGCAACCCAGGTGCCATACTTCTCTAATCCGCAAATCATGCACATGGGCGCACCCACCGGGAACTCCGAAAGGGGCGACAATGCCCGAACGCTTCTTGAAATAAAACATGTGATCGCCAATTACAGACCCATGGGTAATCCCTCCGTGGTTACCGCCGAAGCGAAAGATATTACCGCTACAACTGCAGTCTCGGGAGGTTTTATTGATGATCTCGACGGTCTGGAAGTGCATGCAAGAGGCATTGTCTGGAACAGAACCGGCAATCCTACACTTAATGACAACGAAGGCATGACTACTGACGGGGCTGGTATTGGTGATTTTGAAAGCGAGATGACAGACCTGATGCCTAGCTCGAACTATCATTTGAGGGCTTATGCCATGACCGATGAAGGCGTCATTCATGGCACATTCCAACTTTTTTCTACTCTTGTGGCCTATGAACCTTCCGTTAGCACCATAAGGGCTTCCGATGTGACCCAGGCTACAGCCATGGCCGGCGGCAACATTTCGTATGATGGCAATGCCACCGTTACACAGCGCGGTGTTGTGTGGAGCACAGAGCCCAATCCCACTATACAAAGAAATATGGGCAGAACAAGCGAAGGCCCAGGAGAAGGCCAGTTTGTGAGCAAGCTTAC
>PWNY01000355.1 GCA_003557805.1 Bacteroidales bacterium
ACCGGCTGGGCGATACGCCGGCGCTGCCGTGGAGCCCGACCATCGGCGGGCGGTATGGGAAGGGGTTGGGGCATGCGCGGCCATGTCCCAACCCACCGGAAATCCGTGTGCTGCGCCATAGCTGCATCAGCCATGCACCGCCATCTCCGGAGATGCGGACGAAGCAGACGTCCCGGTGTGAGGGCCCGAGTGGGCGATCGGAGTGGGCTAACGGGTTCTGTGTCCAGGGTCGGATCCGGAAGGGGCTCCACTGCCGCGCCCTGCGCCTCGAGCTGGTGGAAGAGAGTCCGCCAGGCGGGGGGAAGGAGACGCAGGGGCTCGACTAGGCGTACCCGCTCGATGCCGAGGGTGCGAGGAGGGAGGATCGCGTCGAGCACCGCACGGAGACGGTCCGAACGGCCGGGGGCGAGGGGCAGGCCCGGGACCCGCTCCATCCGGGCCAGCCCCGCCAGGCGTGGCGCGGCGTCTTCACTCACGGCGCCGTCCCACCCCGCCTCGACGAGTTCGTCCCGCCAGGCCAGGAGCTGCCACGCCGTGGCCCAGGGGTCGGCCGAAAACGACTCGTGGAACCAGGCGTCCGGCCCATCCATGGCCTCGAGACGGGCCAGATACTGATCGATCCGTTGCGCGGGCTGCACGGGCGGGCCCGCGAGCCCGAGACGGTTTTCCAGGACGGAAAGAAGCCCTTCCGGACCCAGATGGACAGCTCCCACCGACGCGGAGCCGTGGGACCAGAGGCTCCCGTCGAGGTCCACCCCGAAGGTGATCTGCATGGGGGGGTCGGTGTGGGCGCGAGGAGTTGGGCTGACCCGGGCGGGGCAAGCGGGTTGAAGGTGGAAGGTAGTATGCCCCCATGACAACACCGGGCCTGGTCCAGGCCCTACACCACCTGGGGGCTCAATCGTACGACCTCATGTGAGCTCAGGATGATCGTCACTCTCTCGGGGACTTCTGGGCGTCCTGGTGCGGGCCGTGTCGCGTTCTGGGACCGGTCCTGGAGCGGATGGCTGCCGCCGCCGGCGACCGCTGGAAGCTGGCGAAGGTGGACACGGAGCGCTTCCAAGAGGAGGCGGCCCGCTACGGGGTCCGGGGGATCCCCAATGTGAAGCTCTTCGTGGACGGGGAGCCGGTGGACGAGTTCGTGGGTGCTCTGCCCGAGTCACAGATCCAGGCATGGCTGGATCGAGCCCTCCCCAGCGAGGAGGATCGGGCCGGCCGGGCGCTGGTCCGGGAGTTGGACTCCCTGGCTTCTCCGATCCGGCCACCGCCCTTACCCAACTCGCCGACCTGGACCCACCCGCGGACCTGGCGCAGAGGTTCGCGGACCTGGAGGTCCTGGCCCGGCGCATGCTCCTCGTGGACGAACCCGGGGCGCTGGGCGATGACGAGGCGGCGCGTCTCTACCTGGAAGGCCTCAGACGGCTTGAGGCCGGTGATTTCGATGGGGCCCTGGAGCGGTTCATCGCCTCCATGCGGGAAGACCGAGCCCTGGACGACGAGGCGGCCCGCCGCACCTGTGTGGCCCTCTTCCGGTTCCTGGGGCAGGAGCACCCGGCGGTGGCGGCGCGGAGAAGCGAGTTCGCCGGGGCGCTGTACGTGTGAGGGAGGCTGCGCTTCCCCTGTCTGGTCAGGATCTGTGGTGTTCCGGAGACATGGCCGTTCCTCAGGACTTTCTCCGAGGGGGGTTGACACTGCCAGGTGGGTGCCCCAAGGTGGCCGACTGAAGGTTTACTCACTCCGGATAGGAATATCATGGGCGACCCAAACAGTCCAAGTAGCGAGGGTCCGAGTCGACCGTTCCGGTCGTCTCCTGGGACCCCACTCCAGACCGCGGTCCGACAGGCCGTGGGTGGAGGATTCCGGAGCGTGTCCTGCGGGGGATTTCTCTTCCGCGTTTGACCTGCCCCCTCCTCCGCCCGCCCCCCTGGCGCGAGGAGAGGTGAAGGAAAGCAGGATTTCTTCTCTTCCCCAAAACATGCTGTTTCTACCCGAATCCGGCTGCGACGCCGGGCGGAGTAGGCGTGCACTTGTGTTGTGCCTGCGTCTCCCGCTCCAGCCACCCAATCACTCCATGGAGGACTACCACCGAATGGCAGACGACGACCCTGGAGGTAGGTCGGGTCCAAGACCCCTTACCAAGCAGATAACCGGGCCGGTGCTCATGTGCGCCGGTCCCATGAACCCACAGTTGTATCTTGTGAGTCGCCCTGCCCAGATCCGGTCCGGGAGGCGAGGTTCGTTGCTCGTGGCACCTTCCCGCATAGGAGGGGCGGTCCACTAGGCATCGGCCCTCTCCCCCGGCCGGAGTGTGAGCACGGGCGGCGGGAGAAATGTCGATGCTGAAGCACGCAGTCCGTTCCAGATTCCCCATCCACGCAGGGCGTCTTCTGGCCCTGCTCGCCTTTCTCCTTCTCCTTGGGTCTCCCATTGGGGCCCAGACGCCGGGATCCGAGCCCGGTACTCTCCGTGGCCAGGTCTTGGGAACCGACGTGTCACCCATCTCTTCAGCCACCGTCCGAGTCCTTCCGGACGGCCCTGGCGCGCTGAGCGACGGCGCCGGCCGATTCACCGTGCGAGATGTGCCTTCGGGGTCCGTGCAGCTCCGGGTGGAGCGACTGGGCTTCCGTTCCCAGGAACTCTCCGTGGACGCCGCGACGGCGGGGACGC
>PWNY01000311.1 GCA_003557805.1 Bacteroidales bacterium
AAAAGGAAGGCTACGAGCAGATAGCGGCAATATTCAGGGAGACTGCCGACCAGGAAAAGATGCATGCAAAAACCTTCTATGACTATCTGGAAGGCGGTAAGGTTGAAATTACTGCTTCATATCCTGCAGGCAAGGTGGGCACCACTGCAGACAACCTTTTGTCGGCCGCCAAAGGAGAGAACGAGGAGTGGTCTGAGCTCTATCCTGAGTTTGCAAAGGTGGCTGAGGAGGAGGGCTTCAAGAGGGTTGCAACCTCATTTAAGCTGGTTGCACAGGCAGAAAAGCACCACGAGGACCGTTACCTGAAACTGCTAAAGAGGGTCAAGGACGGGACCGTTTTTGAAAGGCCGCAGAAGATCAAATGGTACTGCCGCAAATGTGGTTATATATATGAAGGGGAGAAGGCACTGAAGGCCTGCCCCACATGCCGCCATCCTCAGGCATGGTTCGAAGAGCTCAAGGAGAATTATTGATTTTGCGGTGGGTTTTTGAGCATAAGGCTTTTATTATCAAAGGGTTTTTTGTCTGTTATTTCAAACTAAGAGATCCTTAATTCAGGAAATACCGGCATTAACTGCGGTGCTTTAATGCTCTTTGTATGTCTGATATTAACGATTAATCAATTTTTACATATGTGGAATTTTGGTTAAGCGAATAAATAATAACAAGGTAGTGACGTATTAATAAAGTAAAATGTTATGGATTTAAAAGAGATACAAAGGCTTATTGATAAGGAAATGAATGAGCATAATCAACGACCGGTACCTGCATTTGAAGGGTATTCACCGGACGAGATGACTCAGGTATTATACTTTACCCTTGAAAAGGAGAGCCCTGTTAAACTGCAAAGGCTAAGCGATTCCGATTATGAAAGGATCCCGATACTGGCGCAGGTAAAGTATTTAGCGAATCTAATAGATAAAAAGGGTGAGTTAAAACTTACAAATAAGGGATATTTGCCTGTAAAAGTAGTTTCAGAACTGTATCAACAAGGATTCCTTAAGGATAAACACATAGAATCAGGTATCTCAAAATTATATAAAGAAACCGATTCAATTACCATTAATCTAACAAGGATTTTACTTGAACTTGCGGGCTTGACGAAAAAACGCAACGGGAAACTGAGTTTGACAAAATTATCTGAAAAGCTCCTTTCAGATAATCCCGAACTGTTGCGGTTAATATTATTAACCTTTGCCACAAAATTTAACTGGGCCTATTTCGATGGCTATGGTGAGAACAATATTGGGCAGCTTGGATATGGATTCTCGTTGATCCTGCTGGCAAAATATGGACATAAGAAGCGGCTGGATTCATTTTATGCCACAAAATATTTTAATGCTTACCCCATGTTGCTTGAAGAGGTATATCCGTCATTTGGAACACTTGAAAGATACACCAACAACTGTTATTCAATAAGGACTTTTGACAGGTTCTTGGACTTCTTCGGCCTGATTGAGATTGACCAGGAACGGAAAGGATATGACTTTCTAAAACATATCAAAAAAACTGACTTATTTGACAGGCTTATAAAGTGTAAACCACCGAAAAAACAGATTAGGTAATATACCCGCCCTAAAGCATAATCATGCAGTGAGCAGGCATTGAAAAGAACTCTATGCTTATGAAGATGTTCAAAAAACCTGAAACAGTAAATGTAAGTATAAAGGGTAAGCAGCTTAGCTGCCCTGTATGCGGAAACAGTAAATTCACAAGGAGAAGGTCCCAGCTAAATACAAGACTGGCAACATTCTTTAACCTGGACTGGGCCAACCGGGTTGCAACCTGTTATATATGCACTGATTGCAGCCATGTTTCATGGTTTCTCGGGAAGCAGTGACTAAAACCCCGCTTAATTGCTTGATCCAGGTAAGGAGCTCCTTATTAAAATATCTCAGGATAGGCTGCCGGGTTATATTCATGCATCATAAGGTATATCCTTTCAAATACATCCTCGGCATTGGGGTTTGAGAAGTAATCTCCGTCAGTGCTGTATGCGGCCCTGTGTTCCTTAGCGGTCACCGTGGCAGGTTTGGCATCCAGGTAACGGTATCCTCCCTGCTCTTCAAGCACCTTTTGCATCATAAATGAGGTTGCCCCTCCGGGCACATCCTCGTCAAAGAACACGATCTTGTTTGTCTTTTTAAGTGACTTTGTGATAATGTGGTCAAGGTCGAAGGGAAGCAGGCTCTGTACGTCAATCAGCTCTACAGATATATTGAACTCATCCAGCTGCCTTATGGCATCCTGTGCAATTCTGACACATGAACCGTAGGTTACAAGCGTAACATCACTGCCCTGGTTAAGGATTTCAGGCTTGCCCAGCGGAACTGTAAACTCCCCGATGTTGGATGGCAACTTTTCTTTTAGGCGGTAAGCATTAAGCGGTTCAATTATAAGTGCGGGATCGTCCGATCTGAGCATTGTATTGTAAAAACCGGCTGCCTGTGTCATATTGCGGGGCACAAGCACATGCACCCCCCTGATGGAGTTAATTACCATGCTCAACGGGCTGCCGGAATGCCAGATACCTTCCAGGCGGTGACCCCTTGTGCTGATTATCAGCGGTGCCTTCTGCCCCCCGGCTGTCCTGTAGTGCAGGGTCGCCAGGTCATCGCTGATCACCTGCAGTCCGAACAGCAGGTAATCAAAATACTGTA
>PWNY01000115.1 GCA_003557805.1 Bacteroidales bacterium
AGCCAGGAAGGCCTGCATATGATAATGACCAATATGGTCGTTAACTTCACCTCTTTTGCGCCTTTAGGTACCGTGCTTGTGGCCCTTCTGGGAATTGGAGTCGCTGAATCCAGCGGACTTATGTCCACCAGCCTTCGCCTGCTGGTTATATCGGCACCCAAGAAGCTGCTTACATTCGCAATTGTATTTGCCGGCATCCTGTCCAATACAGCAAGCGAGGTAGGCTATGTGATCCTTGTGCCTCTTGGGGGTATGATATTCCTGGCAGTTGGCCGAAACCCGATAGCCGGTATTGCCGCTGCATTTGCAGGTGTTTCAGGGGGGTATTCCGCCAACCTGTTGCTTGGAACCATTGATCCCCTGCTTGCAGGACTGTCGGAAGAGGCTGCAAGGATAATAGACCCAATGTACACGGTAAACCCGACGGCCAACTACTACTTTATGTTTATATCTACCTTCTTTATTGCCTATATCGGCACATGGGTGACTGAGAAAATAGTTGTGCCGCGCCTGGGAGACTACAGGGGCGATGCAAAACCTGAGGAGATAAAGATGCTCACTCCCAATGAGAGAAGGGGCCTCAGGGCCACTTTCCTGGCACTGGTAATCATTGTTCTTGTTTTGCTCTGGAGCGCCCTGCCTATAGACGGGGGCATCTTTTCAAAACTGCCCCATACAGGCTTTATGAGAGACCCGGAAACCGGCGATCTGCTGCGCTCACCCTTTATGAGCGGTATTGTTGCCATGATTTTCGTTGTTGCGGCCTTATTGGGTATAGTTTACGGAATAGCTTCAGGAACACTGAAAAGCAATTATGATGTGATCAACGGAATGGGCAAGTCGATGTCCACCCTTGGCACATATATAGTACTTGTCTTCTTTGCCGCCCAGTTCGTGGCCTATTTCAACTGGACAAATCTCGGGCTAATCTTCGCAATCAATGGTGCGAACCTGATCGGGGCGATGGGGCTCGGTCGCATACCTATTATGATCGCCCTGGTGCTGGTAGCCGCCTTTATTAATCTGGTGGTCGGAAGCGCCAGTGCAAAATGGGCCATTATGGCACCGGTGTTCATACCCATGTTTATGCTGCTGGGTTATTCCCCGGAGTTTACACAGCTTGCCTACAGGGTCGGCGACAGCGTAACCAATGTGATAGCCCCCATGATGTCCTATTTTGCAATGATAGTAGCATTCATGGAGAGGTATGATAAAAAGGCAGGTATAGGCACTATCATTGCCACCATGCTTCCCTATACGATTGTGTTCCTGCTTGCATGGCTGGTGATGCTGGTCTTCTGGATATTGCTTGGCTTACCCATAGGTCCCGGGGCGCCTCTGTTCTATGAGTTACCCCAGTAAAATCTGTTTTTTGCTTTATAAATGATGAGGAAATTGTATATTTAATGAAAATATAGCATTAAAACACCAACATATGAACCCCAGGGAATGTGACGCCATACTTGTTCCTGTGGATTTTTCGGATGTAGCCGGATATGCCATGGACCATGCTGCGGCCATTGCAAAAATATTTGGTTACAGGGTGTTTTTGCTGAACGTGATAAGTAAAAGGGTGCAGGGAAGTGCCAGGGAGAAGGAGGTTGAAAAGAGGCTGATCAAATTGGCAAAGAGCCTGATCAGTGACCACGGCCTGAAGGTTACACATCTTATACGGGCAGGAGATATCAATAAAACCATAGTGGAGGTGGCAGAAAAACTCCGGGCCGCATTTGTCGTGATGGGGGTTCACGGTAAAAAGGGAATCACACACCTTACCGGCTCATACCCCTACAATGTTGTTTGCCGCTCATCTGTTCCGGTGCTGGTGGTCAAGGATAAGCACCATCATGTCGGATTTCACAATATCGTTATACCGATAGACTTTTCCAAAAAGACCACCCAGAAGATAACCCAGGCAATCCGGTTCTCCAGGTTCTTCGGTGCGAAGATCAGGGTGTTCGGCTTTTTGTCATCGGGTAACAAGGCTAAGATAATCAACAAGGAAGCATTGCTGAAAAGCGTTACCGACATATTTGAGGAAAACAGTGTGCCCGTTACCACTGACCTTATGGTAAACCCCGACTACAGCTGGCCGGAGGCACTTTTGCTCTTTGCCGAAAGTGTAAAGGCTGACCTGATAATGATAGTTGCAGAAAGGGGTAACCGCATACAGGATATATTTTCCCAGAACTATACCGAAAAGATACTGGACAAGGTTGATGTGCCCGTACTCACCATTATGCCGTGCGATGAGGATATTGATAAAGAGAAGAGCACTTCCAGCCAGGATATAATAACACCTTTTGTTGACCCCTTCGGCCTGATCGCAGGTCCGGGGGGCTAAAATGCCAGAACATATGAAAATGTTTTCCAATACCGAAACAGCATTCAGGTATAAAAGTGACCGGGAGCTGAAAAAGGCCCTTTGGTTGTTCAGGCTTGTTGGCAGGCCTTTTATGGTGAAGCTGGGTTCTGCCATACTGAGGTTCTCCCTGCGGCTGGGATTGCCGGTAAAGTGGGCTCTCAGGCCCACGGTTTTTGAACACTTCTGCGGGGGTGAGTCCATTGGTGAATGCGACCCTGCCATTGACAGGCTGGGTGAATATAATGTACTTACAATACTGGACTACTCTGCCGAAGGAAAAGACAGGGAGGAAGAT
>PWNY01000341.1 GCA_003557805.1 Bacteroidales bacterium
AAACAACCAGATAGGAGTTGTTGCAAGCGCACTGCTTAAGGCGGGTATCCCTGTCATATCGCCTGACTCCCTACTGCTGAACCAGTCGGATGAAGTGAATTTCATTATAGCGCTCCTTAAACTGTTGTCAAACCCCTTTGATAATGTTGCAGCGGTTGAGGTTGTAATCTACCTGCACCGGGGCGGTATTATTGACAATAATATCTCCCTGCATGAATACCTGTCAGCATTATCCGCCCCCTATACCGTACATATCGGTAAACTCCTCAAAAAAGCAAACAATGAGTTCTCATTCAGGGAGTTTGACCACCTGAACATCTATGACAGCTGTGAGACCATAATAAGGAGCTTCTTTACCCGGCAAACTCCGCCAAACCCCTATATTGCATTCTTCATGGATGCCGTGTACGACTTTTCCCGGAAGCATATGCCGTCAAGGGGTGACTTTCTGAACTGGTGGGAGGAAAACGGGCATAAATACTCCATACAGGTACCCGAGGGGGTGAACGCAGTAAAACTGATGACAGTGCACAAGTCAAAAGGGCTTCAGTTTCCGGTGGTGATACACCCCTTTGCTGCGCAGAACCCAAACAAGCTAACCAAGCCGGGTCTCTGGACAGAGAGTTCCAGAACCGGTATACCCGACCCCCCGGTACAGTGGCTCGAATTGCAAAAATCCTCCCTGTCGGGAACTGTCTTTGAAGAGGACCTGGAAAGGGAGCAGAAGATGACACTGCTCGATATGTTAAATGCACATTATGTCGCCCTGACAAGACCTTCTGAAAAGCTGTTCATTATAAGTGAGAAAAAGGAAAACAGAAGTGAAACATTGGAGACTAACAGACTGCTGCAGGATTTTTTAGTGAAAGAGGGAGTGTGGCATGATGATCAAAGCAGTTACTCTTTCGGCGAACTTTTACCACCGGTGTCCGGACGGGAGAAGGCAACTGGTACTATCACTGCACTTCGCAGGATTATCTCAACCCCATGGAGCAGGGCACTGAGAATGAGGTCGCACCAGAGGGAAAGAAGCCTGTTGCTGACCAGTGATGACCCCCTTGAAAGGGGCACCCTTTTGCACAGGGCCATGGAAAGGATAAGCAACCACGATGATATAGGGCCCACCCTGGAAGAGATGATGCTGACAGGAGAGATAGACAAAGAAACCCGGTCTGAATGGGAGGTGAAAATTAGCAAATTACTTGCAGAACCAGAGATATCGCCCTACTTTTCAGGGAAAGTCAAAGTCAAAACAGAAGCCGGCCTCTTTGACCGTTACGGTGAGTTTTACAGGCCCGACAGGTTCGTTGTCACAGAAGACCACTGTGCCCTGATAGACTACAAAACCGGAAGGGAATACAGCAAGCACATTAAGCAGATCAAAACCTATGCAAGCATTTTAGGTGAAATGGGATACAGGAACATTAAAAAGATACTGCTCTATTTGGACGAAGGCATTGTTAGGATAATCTAAGCCAATATTAAACAAAGTCTAAATAAAAAATACTGGCTATCAGGCATTTTCACACCTGAATATAGATATTTTCCGGACTTTTATTTGTAATTTGGAAGCAACAAAAAAAGCCCACGCCAAACTGAAACACCACGAGTATGTCAATTAAAGAGATCATCAGGCAGTTCAAGCCGGAACACCACAACCTGCTGAACATTATGCATGCCTTGCAGAACAGCAACCCCGGCAACTACCTTACAAAAGAGGCCCTGGAGGAAACAGCGTCCTACCTCGGCCTTACAAAGGCATCGGTATACGGAGTGGCCACCTACTACACCATGTTCAGCCTTGAGCCAAGAGGCAGGTATATAATACGGGTCTGTATTTCACCGGTATGTGAGATCATTAAGGCAGAAACAATTATAAAGCATCTTGAAAAGGTACTTGGAATAAAAACCGGGCAGACAAGCAGTGACCGGCTGTTCACCCTTGAGCTCTCTGAATGCCTTGGTCAGTGCCATAAGGCACCCTCCATGATGATAAACGACAGGGTGCATAACTGCCTGGATAAAAACAGCATTGAAGAAATTATCGAGGAATACAGGCAGATGTCAAAGTCAGACTGAAACAAAAAGTACCGTTATGATAAAGGAAGAAAGGATACTCCTTAAGAATGCCGGAAAGATAAACCCCCTGAGCATAAATGACTACACCAAGGCCGGTGGTTACCGGGGCCTCAAAAAGGCCCTGGCAATGGAACCGGTCGAAGTGATAGACGAGCTCCTGGAAGCCGGCCTCAGGGGTCGGGGAGGTGCCGGTTTCTCTACAGGAATGAAACAAAGGTTCACAAGTGAATCCTGCCTGCGCTGCCCCCAGCGCTATGTCGTTGTAAATGCCGATGAAGGGGAGCCCGGCACATACAAGGACAGGATCATCATGGAACAGGACCCCCACCTCTACCTTGAGGGGACAATCATCGCCGCACATGCGATCAGGTCCTCTCAGGGCTATATCTATATTCGCGGCGAATACCAGGACTCAATTGAGAAGACCAGGAAGGCAGTTGAAGATGCATACAAAAAGGGTTTCCTGGGGAAAAACATCATGGGTTCAGGCTTTGACTTCGACCTGGAGATAAAACTCGGCGCAGGCTCTTACCTTTGCGGGGAAGAGCTCACAATGCTTGAATCTCTTGAAGGCAAAAGGGGCACCCCCAGGATTAAGCCTCCCTTCCCTGCAGAAAAGGGTGTTTTCGGCATGCCAACCCTGGTAAACAATGTTGAGACCCTGGCCAATGCAACAAGGATACTGGAAAAAGGCAAGCAGTGGTACAGACAGACCGGTACCGACACCTCTCCCGGCACTAAGATATTCACAATAAGCGGGCAGGTTAACAAGGCAGGTTATTACGAACTGCCCCTTGGTGTAAGCCTGAGAGAACTTATCGAACTTGCCGGCGGCATGCGTAACGGCAAGCCCTTTAAGGCAGCTCTGCTTGGAGGAGCGGCAGGTACATTCGTAGACTCCTCGATGCTGGATGAAGAAATGTCATACGATAACCTAAAGAAAAAGGGAGCCACGCTGGGAAGCGGAGCGGTAATAGTACTTGCCGGGGAAGACAGTATCGCCAGGACCCTTATTAACTGCCTGCGATTTTTCAAGCATGAGTCATGCGGCAAGTGTATCCCCTGCAGGGTGGGTACGGCCCAGCTTCTTATCTCGGCCAGGCAGCTTAATGATACCGCCAGGGATAAGAAGAAGCTGCTTGGGGAAATGATCCGGGACTCCGGGCTGATGGCCGCAACCTCCCTTTGCCCACTGGGGCAGTCGCCAATATTGCCATTAAAATCGGCTGCCCGGTACTTTGAAGATGAGTTGTGCGGACTGGAAAATTAATTAAAAAGCAAAACAGATAAGCGGGAAAATGGAAAAAACTGTAAGCATTCATATAGATGGTAAAAAGCTCAATGTACAGGAAGGCAAAAACCTGCTTCAGGCGGCAAAGGAGAACAACATTGACATCCCCCACCTTTGCTATCACCGCAAGCTAAGCCCGACAGGAGCCTGCAGGCTCTGCATTGTAAAAATAAACGGCCAGAAAGGTCTTATTGCCTCCTGCACGGTCAGGGCAGAAGAGGGTATGGAGGTAATCGCATTCGATGAGGAGCTGGAAGAGGCCCGCAGGTTTATCCTGGATTACCTGTTATCGGAGCATGATGAATCCAGCGACGGCAGTTACATGGACGAGTTCAAAGAACTGGTGGTCCGCTACGGACTGGATGACAAGAAGAAAAGAAAGTACGCCCCCATCTGGAAATACTTAGGCTACCCCAGTGACAACAGTTCACCCGTGCTTACATATGAAGCGGCCAAATGCATAAAATGTTTCAGGTGCATCAAAGCCTGTGACGAGGTACAGGGAAAGAACGTTCTGTCATTTACAAAGCGGGGAATAGCATCCTATATTACCGGTGGTTTTGAAAAGTGGGGAGAAAGTGAATGCGACGGCTGCGGGGAGTGCATACAGCTCTGCCCCACTGGCGCTATTGTTGAAAAACCCCACAGGGATCAGATAATGCTGCACCAGGATCATAAAAAGGTAAAAACAACATGTCCCTATTGCGGGGTCGGGTGCCAGCTGGAGCTGATAGTCCAGAACGGGAAAATTGTCAGGGCCGATGGGGTTGAAGGTGTCAGTCCCAACGACGGCCGTCTATGTGTAAAGGGCCGTTTCGGTTATGATTATGTCAGCCACCCCGACCGTCTAAAGGTGCCCCTGATAAAGAAGGGAGGCCGTTTTACAGAGGCCGGCTGGGATGAAGCCCTTGACCTTGTCGCGGAAAAGTTTTCTGAAACCATCAAAAAACACGGGAAGAGATCCCTTGCCGGATATGCCTCTGCAAAGACCACCAATGAGGACAACTACCTCTTCATGAAGTTCGTACGCACCGTATTTGGAAACAACAATGTTGACTACTGTACCAGGCTGTGCCATGCCTCAACCGTAACTGCAATGCTGCGTTCACTCGGTGACGGGGCCGGCAGCAATTCAATCGAGGATTACGAAAAAAGCGACTGCATTCTTGTTACCGGCAACAATATGATCGAAACCCACCCGGTAACTGCAACCTATGTAAAATATGCTGCCCAGAGAAGGGGTGCCAGGATCATTATTATCGACCCGAAATGGACCCCCCTGGTGAAGGACTCCCATATCTGGCTACAACCTCGGCTCGGTACCGACGTTGCCCTTCTTAACGGAATGATAAGGGTGATAATCCGGGAAGAGCTGATTGACCGCCGTTTTATTGAAAAAAGGGTTGAAGGGGGCATGAAGGCCCTGGAGGAGCTAAAGGCGCTTACTGAAAAATACACCCTGGAATATGTTGAGGAAATTACAGGCGTACCCGCCGAAATGATGCAAGAAGCCGCCCGCATATATGCAGGGGCAAGACGGCCGCTGATAGCCACGGGCATGGGCTACAGCCAGCAGCTTACAGGAACGCATAATGTTTTTTGCCTGATAAACATGATGCTGATCACCGGGCAGATAGGACGCAAAGGAGCAGGACTGAACCCTCCGCGCGGACAGAATAACGTTCAGGGGGTCTCTGATGTCGGGGCTTCACCCTTTACTTATCCAGGATATGTACCTGTCGGGGATGATGAGAACCGAAGGAAAGTGGCAAAGATATGGAACGTTCCCTACAGGGAGCTTGACCCGGAAAAGGGGCTCTCAACCGTTGAGATAATGCAGGCTGCATACAGGGGTGAGATAAGGGCAATGTACATTATGGGCGAAAACCCCATGCTTACCGATCCAAACCTGAACCACACCGAAGAGGCGATCAAAAAGCTAGACTTTTTGGTGGTCCAGGATATTTTCCACACTGAAACCACCGCCCTTGCAGATGTCGTTTTGCCTGCCACCTCCTTCGCTGAATCTGAAGGCACTTTTGTGAACTCCGACCGCAGGGTGCTCAGGGTTCGCAAGGCAGTAGACCCCCCGGGTCAGGCAAGGCAGGACTGGGAGATCATTACCGATATAGCAAAAAGAATGGGCAAACCACTTGGCAGCTACAGGGACGAAAGCGAGATATGGGATGAGATAGCCAGGACCTCGCCTATTTTTGCAGGCATATCTTTCAGCAGGCTGGAAAAACAGGGGATACAGTGGCCCTGCCCCTCAAAGGAACATCCCGGCACCCCAACACTTTTCGAGGAACGCTTCAATACAGCCAGCGGCCTGGCTAAGCTGCATCCTGTTGATTATGCAGAGCAGACCGAAAAAGCTGACAACGAGTACCCCTATATTTTAAATACAGGCCGTATACTTTACCAGTATCACTCATCAACCATGTCGAGGCGAAACGTTTCGCTGAACCAGTTCGCCAATGAGGCAT
Source organism: Bacteroidales bacterium (assembly GCA_003557805.1). Classification (GTDB taxonomy): domain Bacteria; phylum Bacteroidota; class Bacteroidia; order Bacteroidales; family UBA7960; genus PUPG01. Next base: position 5,857 of record PWNY01000341.1, read on the forward strand.
ATGTGCTCATGCACCCCGATGATGCAAAAAAACAGGGCCTTTCAAACGGAGACAAAGTTGATATCAGCTCCCGCAGGGGTGTTATCAGATCTATCACAGTTAAAATATCAGGAGAGGTTCTCCTGGGGGAGCTTTTCATGCCGTTTCACTATTCCGAAGCCCCTGTCAACAGGCTTACACGTGATGAACTTGACCCCTATTCAAAGATAGCCCCCTTTAAGCTATCAGCGGTCAAAATAGTGACTGGTAGCTAAAAAAAACAGCCGGACAGGATAAATTACTATTTTTGTTTCCGTTTAATACCTTTTGGGGGCTGTAATGAATATTCACCGAGGTCCCTGTAGAAAGGAGCACGACGACCATATGCCTGAAACAAGTATTTCAAGTACACTGGAAAGGATCAAGAAGAAGACCGGAGCGTGTATCCTGGCTCATTACTATCAGATCCCTGAGATACAGGAGGCGGCAGATTATGTGGGAGATTCTTTTGCTCTCAGCAAGCTTGCCTCGGAACTGCCTAACAAACTTATAGTGTTTTGCGGAGTGGATTTCATGGCAGAAAGCGCAAAGCTGCTAAGCCCTGATAAAACGGTTTTGCTGCCGGTAAGTTCCGCAGGCTGCCCGATGGCAAATATGGCAGGTGCAGAGGATGTAAAAAAGCTAATGGAAAAGTACCCGGATGCCGCAGTCGTGTCTTATGTTAACTCCACAACAGAGGTAAAGGCGCTCAGCCACATTTGCTGCACGTCATCCAATGCGCTGAAAGTGATAAGGTCCCTGCCGCACAAGCGGATAATATTCATACCTGATAAAAACCTTGGGGCCTATGCTGCAGAGAAGATACCTGAAAAGGAGTTTGTCCTGTTCGATGGTTATTGCCCACCACATGAAGAGGTAATGGAAATAGACGTAAAGCTGGCCAGGGATAAACATCCGGAAGCGCTGCTGCTTGTGCATCCTGAATGCCGCAGGGAAGTCAGGGACAGGGCCGACTTTACCGGCAGCACAGCGCAGATAATAAAATATGCGAGCCAGAGCGATAGTTCTTCATTTATAATCGGCACAGAGGAGGGCATACTTCATCCGCTTAAAAAAGAGAACCCCGGGAAGGAGTTCCACATGCTTACCGGTAGTTTTATATGCCATAACATGAAGAAGACAACTATCAATGACCTTATATCCAGTTTGGAGAACATGCAGTATAAAATTGAGATCGATGCCTTCCTGGCAAAGGCTGCACGCAGGCCGCTGGAAAGGATGCTTCAGGTATTGTAAGCCTGCTTAATGAAATAAATGATCAAGGCATGCGCCAGTATACCATCACTGCAGTACCCAAAAGGGTAAATAAAACAGGCTACGACGTTGTGATTGTCGGTGCGGGCCTGGCCGGGCTGTATGCGGCAATTCATCTGGATGAGTCCCTGTCCTGTGCCGTTATTACAAAAGAGAGCATCCTCAGCTGCAACTCCTCCCTCGCACAGGGAGGTATTGCAGCAGCAGTAGACCTTTCCGACAGTCCCGAAAAACACCTTGAAGACACCCTGAAGGCTGGGGCCGGGGTGTCAGATGAAAGGCTTGCAAGGCTTATGGTAGAAAAGGGTCCTGAAGAGATCTCAATACTTGAAGACCTGGGAGTTGTTTTCGACATGGACGTCAGCGGCCAAAAGTATATTACACGTGAGGGCGGACACAGGAACAAAAGGGTGCTACACTGCGGGGGGGATTCAACCGGCAGCCATATTATTGAGGTTATTTCAGCAAGGGTCAGGGCAAGGCAGAACGTACACATACTGGAGGATCATTTCCTGGTTGATATAATCAGTAATAGAGGTGAGAACAAAGCCTGCGGGATAGTTACTTTCAGCAAGGGGGAGTACACCTTCATGGCAAGTAACAATGTAATCATAGCAAGTGGAGGCATCGGGGGCATTTACAGAAACACCACAAACCAGAAAGGGATCACCGCCGATGGGATAGCTGCAGCCATGAGGGCAGGTGCCGAATGCAGGGATATGGAGTTTGTACAGTTCCACCCCACTGCATTTTATGATGTTCCTGAAGGTACCGCACCCTTCCTTATATCAGAAGCCGTAAGGGGCGAGGGAGGAATACTGAGAAATCCCCGGGGTGAGGCCTTCATGAAAGACCGCCACCCGATGCAGGATCTTGCCCCCCGGGATGTTGTGGCAAGGGAGATATTCCGTGAGATGAAAGAGCACTCCTCCCAGTATATATACCTCGACATAAGTTCTAAAAGCCGCAGCTTTCTCTCGGAACGTTTCCCCTTTATCTTTAAGAGTTGCCTGGAAAGGGGTATAGATATTTCCAGGGATCTTATAACCGTTGCCCCGGTTCAGCACTACTTCATGGGCGGAATTGCAACTGATGAGTTTGGACGCAGTAATATTCAGGGGCTATACGCATGCGGTGAAGCGGCATGCACTGGTGTGCACGGAGCCAACAGGCTTGCAAGCAACTCCCTGCTGGAGTGCCTTGTATTCAGCCGCCAGAGTTCAATGCACATAAACAGCACAGGGAAAAACCCCATCCCGGAAGCAGGGATAAGTTTCAGTGACCTTCCTGTCTATGAGGGTGCTGTGATTTCACTTGAAAGGGAGATCCAGGAAAACATGCAGGAACATTGCGGTATAATACGCAATGAGGAAGGGCTGCAAAAGGCGCTGGGATCGGTTAGTGCTGTTATGAAAAAACTTGATGGCCACTCCCTTGAGCCCCCGGTGCAGACCCGGATCCAAAACATGGCGATTGTTGCAGGCGGCATAATAAATGCTGCACTGAAGCGAAAGAGTAATGCAGGGGCCCACTACAGGGAGGATTTGTAACACATGTACCGGGTATTTCCCTGGAATACAGGGATGCCTTACCGTTAAACATATAAACACCCAATGATATGAAAGCAGACCTTAATGTTAAAAGGATAATAAAAGCTGCGCTCGAGGAGGACATAGGCCAGGGTGATATAACCACCCAGGCTGTTGTACCTGAGGGGACCACTGTGAGCGGGCGGTTCATAGCAAAGCAAGAGGGCATAATCTGCGGCATAGAGATAGCCAGGCAGGTTTTTTCACTGCTTGACAAGAGGATTGAGTTTACACCCCTTACCAGTGATGGTGAAAAGGCCGGGGAGGGTGATGTGATAGCCACCATATCAGGGCCGGCCGCAGGAATACTTAGTGGTGAAAGGCTGGCGCTGAACTTTTTGCAGAGGCTATCAGGCATCGCAAGCAAAACGGCCCTCCTTGCAGAAATGACAAAGGGAACAAAGGCAGTGGTTACGGATACAAGAAAAACAACCCCCGGGCTGCGCATCCTGGAAAAATATGCCGTTAGAACCGGGGGTGGAAAGAACCACCGGTTCAACCTGGCAGGCGGGCTGCTCATAAAGGACAACCACATCAGGGCCGCAGGGGGAATAGGCAAGGCGGTTGAAGCTGCACGTAAAAATGCACCCCCGGGATTTAAGACAGAGGTTGAGGTGGAAAACCTGGGTCAGCTTGAAGAGGCCCTGGAGGCAGGTGCAGATATAATCATGCTTGACAACATGGATATTGCCGGCATGAAAAAGGCCGTAAAAATAGTCGACGGCCGGGCACTTACAGAAGCATCGGGGAACATAAATGAAAGCAACCTTAAGGAGGTTGCCCTGACAGGTATTGACTTTATCTCAGCAGGGGCCCTAACGCATAGTGCCGCAGCATTGGATATCAGCCTGAAACTGGACTGATACGGTATCCCTGCCGCCTTTTTACCATATTGTTTTATTACCTTTGCAATATAGCATCAAGGGCTGAAATGAAAGAAGGTAAAAACACCCAAAACTACAAGGGCAAAAGCGCACTCAAGGTTAACAAGGGCATACCACAGCCCTCTTCGCTCAATGAAGAGGCTGCGCACAGTTTCAGGCTGCGCAAGCGCCAAAACCTGAAGCCTGAAGAATATGTCAGGGGAATACTTGAGGGTGACAGGGTAATGCTCAGCCGGGCTATAACCCTTATTGAAAGTTCGCTTGGAAGCCATTATAACCTGGCACAGCAGGTCATAGAGCAATGCATCCCCTATTCGGGCAACTCTATAAGGGTTGGTGTAACTGGAGTGCCCGGGGTGGGAAAGAGCACATTCATAGAGGCCCTGGGAACTTACCTTACAGGTAATGACCACAAGGTCGCAGTGCTTGCAGTTGACCCAAGCAGTGAAATAACCAGGGGCAGCATTCTTGGGGACAAAACCCGCATGAAAAACCTTGCGGTAAGTGAAAAGGCATTTATACGCCCCTCACCCTCGGCTGGATCTCTCGGGGGAGTTGCCAGGAAAACCCGTGAGATAATAATTCTCTGCGAAGCTGCCGGATATGATGCAATACTTATCGAAACCGTCGGGGTCGGGCAGTCTGAGGTGACCGTGCACTCCATGGTCGACTTTTTCCTTTTACTCATGCTTGCCGGTGCGGGAGATGAGCTCCAGGGTATAAAGCGGGGGATAATTGAAATGTGCGACGCCATGGTAATAAACAAGGCCGACGGGGACAATGTGAACAAGGCAATGATCGCCAGGTCACAATACGAGAATGCCCTGCATCTGTTCCCCCCTCCCACAACAGGATGGAAGCCAAGGGTGGAAATATGTTCTTCACTCACTGGTTCGGGAGTTGCAGGCATATGGGGGGTTATCAGGGAGCATGAAAAAATGATGAAAGACAAGGGGTACTTCAACGAAAAAAGAAACCGCCAGCAGAAGTACCGCCTGCATGAAACCATTGAGGAGGCCCTTAAATCGAGGTTTTACAATGACC
>PWNY01000394.1 GCA_003557805.1 Bacteroidales bacterium
AATTCCAGGGTAGTCAAGTCCTGCAGAAACCGAATGTGCCTCGTTCACCTGCCCGTCGGGTGTCTGGAGCAATAATGTCCTGCAGCCATGTATGATGCCGGGTGTCCCTTTGTATATAGTAGCAGCTGTCATGTCAGAGTCAGCTCCCTTGCCTCCTGCTTCAACCCCGATTAACCTGGTTTTGCCGTTTCCGATGTAATGGAAAAATGCACCCGCAGCGTTACTGCCACCACCTGCACATGCGAAAACATAGTCAGGTGTATCTTTACCCTCTTTTTCAAGCAGCTGTTCTTTCATCTCCAGGCTTATCACCGACTGCAGCCGTGCCACCAGGTCGGGGTAGGGGTGGGGCCCAATAGTGGACCCTATAAGGTAATATGTATCTTCCGGGTTATTTATCCAGTGCCTTATTGCCTCATTGGTGGCATCTTTCAGTGTCTTGCTGCCTGACTCGACGGCTATGACCTCGGCACCAAGCATTTTCATACGCAGCACATTGGGCTGTTGCCGCTTAATATCCTTGCTGCCCATAAACACTGTACATGGAAGTCCCAGCAGGGCACAAACTGTTGCAGTTGCAACACCATGCTGTCCCGCACCGGTTTCAGCAATGATCCTCATTTTGTTTAGGTGCATTGCAAAAAGGGCCTGGCCTGCAACATTATTCATCTTGTGTGCACCTGTATGGCAAAGGTCCTCTCTTTTAAGGTAAATCCTGGCTCCTGTTTCCCTGGAAAGATTACCTGCATAACACAGGGCCGTTGGCCTGCCTACAAAGTCTTTCAGAAGCTTACGGAACCCGCTCTTAAAAGAGTCTGACCCCAGAACCCTTTTGTAATTATCACGCAGCTCCTCGATGTTGGGATAGAGCATTTCAGGTATATATGCTCCCCCGAAGCTGCCGTAATAGCCGTCATCATCAGGGAAGCACCCCGTGTGAACCTCCATTGGATTTTTTGTTCTGTTAATGTTTGACATAAATATTTTTATTAATGATACCTTCTTTATGCCAGGGACAGACTCAAACCGGCTGTTGATATCCAGGGCATGAAGCCCCTGGTTTAACGGCTTGCCGTCAATTTTAAATTCCGGACCGATGCCTCCTGCAAGGAAGTACTCTTTGTCAAAGTCGTAGCCTAAGAGCAGGCGGTGATCAAATGATTTCCCGCTCCCTCCTGCTTTATCGCTTTTTGTGTCGAACAAGAAGTAATCGCAGCTGTCGGAATAATCCTCAAGATTATCCGGTAGTCGGTCACCTACTGCAAAAGCCTTTATAACCCCGGCATATTTCATCATGCTTTTGCAGTAATCCGGGCTTTCATTACCATGGAGCTGAACAAGGTCGAAATCATATTTTCTTACTATATCCCTTGCCTCACTTAAGGGTTTGTTGAGCATTACTGCTACCTTCTTTATTGAACGGGGCAGTTTTTGCAAAGGCATTTCTGAAATTATCCCACTCACATCCCTGGGTGAACGGTCTGAAAAGATAAAACCCATATAATCCGGACCGGCCCCGGCAACCTCCATCATATTAAGCGGGCAGTGTATGCCACAAACCTTTATTTTGATTCTTTTTTCCATTAGCCAGCCTGTTTTAAAGGGATCACGAGTGGTTTATTTGTTTTTTCAGCTCTCTTATAAACAGCCTGCAGGCTTTGCCCGGGCTGGCCTCGCGCATAAACCTCTCTCCCATGAGGAGGCCGGAGAAGCCCTTTTTCAGGAGCATTGCGGCTGTTTCCGGGTTGCTGATACCGCTCTCGGCCACCTTAATGACACCAGGGGGAATTCTTTCGGCCAGTTCCAGGCTCTTTTCAATATCAACACTGAAGTTTTTCAGGTTGCGGTTGTTTATACCAACAATTTTTGCACCGTCGGGCAATTTATCCAGGCTTTCAGGCTCATGGACCTCAAAGAGCACCTCCAGGCCCAGGCTCTCTGCCAGCCCGGAAAGTGTTTTCAGGCTGCCCGGGCTAAGGACTTCAGCAATAAGCAGTATTGCATCGGCCCCAATGCTGCGGGCCTCAATCACCTGGTATTCGTCTATTATAAAATCCTTTCGAAGTATCGGGCAGTAATTGAACTTTCGGGCAGCTGCAAGGTCCTGCTTGCTGCCGCCAAAATATTTACCATCTGTCAGGACAGAAAGTGCCGAAGCACCTGCCTGCATATATTCCAGGCAGATCCCGGAAGGGTCGGCAAATTCATTGATGATGCCCCTGGATGGGGATTTGCGCTTGAACTCTGCTATAATCCCGCAAAGCTCTTTGCGTTGAAGGTATTTAGCAAGGCTCACCGGCTGCGCATTGAAATAGATACTTCTCTCCAGCAGCTTGACCGGGTATAGCTCACGGTTCTCGTTAACTTCCCTGCGTTTATCTGCCAATATTTTGTCAAGTATGTTCATTATTGGAGTTCTGTGAGTTTTGAAAATGTTTTTAATGCCCGCCCGGAGTCTATGCTTTCCTCAGCCATTTGAACGGCTTCCATCAGGGACAGGTCGCTTTTATAGCATTTAATGGCGACTGCTGAATTTGCCACAACCGCATTCCTCCTGGGCCTGGATGCCTCGTTCCTTAGTACACTGATAAATATCCCCGCTGCCTGCTCAACGCTTTCTCCCCCGTAGAGGTCCTCATGCCGGTTGGGGGGTAGGCCCAGGTCAGCGGCAGTCAGAATGCTTTCTCCCTGAGGTGAAAAAACCCTTGTGTTATCGGTAAGGCTTATTTCGTCATACCCATCCAGGCTGTGTACCACCACAAACCCCCTGCTTTCATTCTGAAGCAGATAACTGTAAATGCGGCCGGTCTCCAGGTTGAACACCCCGCTTGCCTGATAGGCTGGTTCGGCCGGATTTACCAGTGGCCCAAGTATGTTGAAAAAAGATTTAAGACCCAACTGTTTACGTACAGGCCCGGCGGCCTTGAGCGCAGGGTGAAAAAGGGGAGCATGTAAAAAGCATATTCCACATTTGTCAAGCTCCCGTTTTAACTTATCCTCATCATTTGAGAAACGGTAGCCAAAATGTTCCATGACATTTGATGATCCTGAATTTGAAGACACCCCGTAGTTTCCGTGTTTGGCTACCGGCACACCTGCCCCGGCAACCACAAAGGCTGAGAGTGTAGAGATGTTGAAGGTGTTTTTGCCGTCCCCACCGGTGCCGCAAAGGTCAATTACATCTGCGTTGTTCAGCTCCGGCTTTATGGCAAGATCAAGCAGTGCCCTGCGAAAACCGGTAAGTTCCTCAAGGCTGATGCTGCGAATAATAAAAGAGGTAAGCACAGCAGCTATCTGGGCTTCGTTGAGCTTGTTACCCGCTATGCCGTGCATTAGCTCAAATGCCTCTGAATGTGACAGGGTCTGGGACTCGAGTAATTTGTTTAAAAGGGTTTTCATTTTCTTTTAAAGTTTTTTAGCCAGTTGAAGATGATTTGTTTGCCCTGGTCTGTGAGTATGGATTCAGGGTGGAACTGCACCCCGCATACATCGTGATCCCTGTGGCAGAGTGCCATTATTTCCCCGTGGGGGTCACTTGCAAGGATCTCAAGGCAGGAGGGCAGGCTTTCAGGCTCGACCACCCAGGAATGGTAACGCCCAGCCTTTATTACAGAAGGCATTCCCTCAAACAGGTAGTGGGGTGGCTGCTTTATTGTTATATCGGTTGCAACTCCGTGATGCACCTTGTCCAGGTTTATCAGCCTTGCCGAAAAAACCTCGCCTATTGCCTGCTGGCCGAGGCATACTCCGAATATCCGCTTGGTCTTGTAATAGTTGCGGATTATCTCCTTCAGTAATCCCGCCTCTGAAGGGATACCGGGCCCTGGTGAGAGGATTATCCCCTCATATTTTTCCACATCCCCGAGCCTTATCTGGTCGTTGCGGCATACGTGAAGGTCAAAATTGTCAAACTCCCTTACATAATGGACCAGGTTATAGGTAAATGAATCGTAGTTGTCGAGTATAAGTAGGGGTTTCATAGTGCTGCTTTGTTTGGTTTTATAGAGGTGTAAACTCCGTTTGCGTTTTTGATTGCCTTCCGTAGTGCGGAGATCTTGCCGTCAACCTCTTTTAATTCGGAATCCGGCTTTGAACCTATCACAATCCCGGCCCCGGCCTGGTAATTGATTGTTCCCTTCCTGCTCATAAATGATCTTATCATAATGGCATGGTTGAGGGTGTTGCCAAAACCCATAAAGCCAATAGCACCGCCATAGAAACCCCTTGGTTTGCCTTCAATTTCATCGATTAGCTGTATGGCCCTGTGTTTTGGTGCCCCGGAAAGAGTGCCGGCAGGGAAAGTGTCGGCAAAAAGCCTGTATAGCCTGTTCTCCTCCTCAATTTTGCCGCTCACAGTTGATACCAGGTGTATTACGTGTGAATATGTATGGACCTCCCTGTAAATATCGACCTTTACATCTGTGGTGTGGCGGCTCAGGTCATTACGGGCTAGATCAACCAGCATGGCATGCTCTGAGTTCTCCTTTGGGTTTGAAAGAAGCTCTTTTATGAGCCTGCTGTCAGAAGCCGGATCTCCGCTTCGGACCACTGTCCCGGCAATAGGGTTAATAAGGGCCCTTCCGCTGTCAACCTTTAGCTGCATTTCGGGTGATGAACCGAAAAGCTTATAATCCAGGTAGTCAAAGTAAAACAGGTAGGGCGATGGGTTTACAGAACGCAATGCCCGGTAAACATTGAACTCATCTCCTGTGAAATCCTGCTGGTATTTCCGTGAAAGCACTATCTGAAAGACATCTCCGCGGGCACAATGGGATATCCCCCTGTTTACCTGCTCCATGAAATCCCTGTCAGATGTGAGTATCCTCTCATCGCCCCTGCATGTAAAGGGGAAAAAGGTGTTGTTGCGGTTGGCAAGTATGGAAATAACCTGTTCACTTATGGCCTCTGCACCAGGTGGGAGGGTTTCTGTGAGGGTAATGGTGCTGTTGAAGTGGTTAAATGCGATCACGACCTGGTAAAGGTCATACTGTAAAAGAGGGATTGGATCATTATCAGTTCCAGGAGTTTTGATATTCACGTTGTCGAATGCATTTACCGCATTGTAGGTAGTGTACCCGAACACCCCGGGCATATGCTTATTGTCTTTAAGCTTCAAATCCCTGCAGGATGAAAGGAAACTATCAACCCTGTCAGGGATATCCGAAAGCCTTTTCAGTTTCTCCTCCTTTAATGTTCCCCCAGGGGTTTTGTATATGAACCTGTTCCCGGTGGCCTTTACCCCTGCGATCGGTTTGATGGTAATGTAGGAGTATGCATTTTCCCGGGAGCTGTAATCGGTACATTCCAGAAGCAGGCTTTGCGGAAAAACATCCCTCAGCCGCAGGTATATGCCAACTGGGGTGTATGTGTCTCCGGGGAGCTTTGTGATCAAGGTTTGCATAATTTTTATCTGTACTTTGAGTGTTAAACAAAAAAAAGGCCTGCTTGTGTTAAGCAGGCCATGAATTCTGTATGCTGTTCTATGTTTTATTGCATAAGGGTTAAGGGCATAAGGTGCTTAACACAGGGCTGATACGGCCTGGCCACCACCAAAAATTGTTTATGCGGAACTGAGTATTCATTTGTTCATGTTCGGGCTATCCGGCAAACCCGGTTTTGCCATATTTCTTTTGCAAATATAAAACATTTTACAATTACAAAAGAAATTTTAAAATTATGATCTAAAAAATATGATCTAAAAAAGTTGTCAGGATTATTCATGCTTAGGTATTTATGTTTAATTTTGTGCCGCTGAAAAATATAAGTATATAAACATCAACACATATAATACTATTACCGGCAGGTTATTGCTTTATGCACATTCTATGTATATCACTTACTGGCAATTCAAATGAAGGGGCTCGCACCGTTCAGTTCTCAAAAGTTGTAAGGTCAATTCAGATGCAGGGCAATACTGTTTCGGTGATTACCCTTCGCAACCAGCACCTCAAGGAAGTTGACCCGGGCAGTGGCACTTTCTGTTTTCTGCCTGGAGAACTTGACAACAGCAGCGGCATAACAGACAGGGCAAGGAAAAAACTCTGGAAGATAAAAGGACTTTTACACCACTTTGGGAGTCCTATTGTAAGGGAAGCGATCAGGGCGGCAGAAAGGATAATCAGGGGAAAAGGGGTTGACTGTATTTTTACCAGTTCGCACCCGGTTTTCTCCCATATGGTTGGTTTATATCTGAAGAGGCGTACAGGGCTGCCCTGGGTAGCATCCTTCAGTGACCCCCATCCCTCTGCAATGCTTCCAGAGCCCTATGGGGGCAGGTTTATGTCACCGATGGCACACCTGGAGAAATATTTTGTGAAAAAAGTGTTCAGGGCTTCCGATGCAGTTCATATGCCAACTGATGTATGCCTTGACATTGCAGGTTCTTTCATAAAAGTTGACATAGAAGAAAAGGCTTTTGCCATACCCCCTGTAGGAGAAACCGACTATGGCACCAGGGAAAGGAGTTCCAATGGCTTTTTGGTTCACACAGGCAGGGCAAAGCGGCGGATAAGCGAAGATTTTCTCAGCGCTGTCAGGGAGTTCAGGGAAAGGCAGCCGGAAGAACTAAAAGGTTTGATATTTGTTGGCAGGTATGGAGAAAAGGTGCGGGACCTGGCACAAAAGCTAAGCATGGAGGATGATGTAAAGACCATTGAGCAGGTAACCCACGGTAAGGCACTGGGTTATATATCAGGGGGAAAGGCTGTTGCAATACTTGAGGCACCCATGAACCTTAGCCATGCCCTGCCCAGCAAGTTTGCAGAGGCCGCTTTTTCTGGTAAACCTATACTCGCGGTAACTCCTGAAAAAAGCCCAGTAAGGAACTACCTTGAAAAATTTGGCGGTGGAGTTGCCGTGACCCATAATAAAGAGGATGTTATAAGGGGTCTTGAGATAATCTTCAGCAAAAAAGATGACAGCACTGCCAACGGCCTCCAGGCACAAAAGGACCTGGCCACCCAGTTCAGTTACAATACCGTGGGTGGAAAGTATCATAAAATGTTCCACAAGGTTATCGGTAAATGTGCGGGCTGATGGTGGCACCCACCTTCTCTTCTGGTTAAAATTCCCAGGGCTGATTTAGAGCATTTTGACAGCAAGCAGACAGGGCAAACCCTATTCTTACCATAAGTATGGCATATTATAATACCTGTGAACAGGTGCTATTATTTTGCTGAAAAGTTTTTCCTGCTGGCCGATTTTATGTAGTTTAGTCATGTGTTTATAAAACCTTACAGTTTAAGTATCATTTCAATAACCCTATATTATCATGAAAATACTCGTTTGCGCAATTTTTATGCTTGCACTGGCTTTAGTGGGCCATACACCACTTATGGCACAGACATCACAGGATGGTTCTGAGGTAATTGGTAAATGGAACCTTACCGTTGTCATTGAAGACAGGGAGCTGGAGGAACTCGGGCTTTTCCGGCATGGCCTTATGGATGATGACGGGTTCCCGGGCTGGCTTCAGGTAAGAAGGTCCGGCTTTTCAACCCTGATAGGTTATTATGTGGGGTATGAGGGAAGTGCCCGTCCCATATCAGAGGTTCACTACTCACCGGAGGAAGGCAGATACCATTTTACCATCCCCCCGCAATGGATGGATATTGATGACATTTATTTTGAGTTTACCCTGGAGGATGATAAACTGTCGGGATATAAGATCCTTGACGGTCATACGCTTCACTGGACAGGGGTTAGGGCACCGGATCTGGCAAGGGAGGAGCCGCCTGTATGGGGGAGCCCCAAGAACTTGCTGGATGATAATATGTCCAGATGGATAATACCTGATAACAACAGGTTCCGGATGGTTGACGGAGTCCTGGTAAATGAGGAGGTTGGTGGCAACCTTGTTACCAAGGAACGGTTCGAGGATTTTAAGCTCAGCGTGGAGTTCAGGTATCCCGAGGGCAGTAACAGCGGAGTATACCTTCGTGGCCGTTATGAGGTTCAGATCGAGGACAATTACGGCTGGGAGGTTGATGATCTTATAATTGGCGGTATTTACGGTTTCATTGAGCCTTCAGTCAATGCAGCAAGACCGGCAGGTGAGTGGCAGACATTCGAGGTAACGCTTGTAGGCCGTCATGTAACAGTTGTTCACAATGGTATAGAGGTTATTTCCAACAGGCCCATACCCGGAATTACCGGTGGTTCGCTTGACAGCAATGAAGGGGAGCCCGGACCGATAATGCTGCAGGGGGATCATGGCCCGGTTGAATTCCGTAAAATAGTCATCACCCCGGCGATCAACTGACAGTGGACCCTGAGGGTTCTGCTACAGATCAACAAGTTAAGGCCATAAATGCGGTTAAAAAAAATAAAGTATAATCAATAATAATTTCTACCAATGAACCTTCAAAAAGATTCCGTGACACTGTTTCCGGCAGGGCGATATTATGTAAAGATTGCAGCCGCACTACTGGTTTTGCTTAGCTGTTCTGTTCAAAAGGCAGATGCTTGCCCTCAGGATGAGGAGATCACATTCATACATATTGGCGACACCCACTACAATACCCGGAGCGATGACTACCAGGAGCAGCGCGAAAGGTTCAGCCGTACAATTGAGATAATGAACAGAATACCGGGAACACCTTATCCTGAAGAACTGGGAGGAAGTGTGGGCACACCCTTTGGTGTGTTTGTTGTAGGTGATCTTACAGAGTCCCGCCAGTCTGATTTTGATTCTTTTGTTGAGGACTGGGGGCTGAAGGGAGGTGATGGTCTTTTAGATTTTCCCGTATATGAAGGTGCAGGGAACCATGACGGGCCATCTTCCACGCACCCTGGTGGTTATGTGCGCAGGGCAATCATTGAAAGAAACCCTGAACGCCCGCACCTGGCTAGCCTGTCAGAGAATGAACTTCATTATTCTCTTGACTATAAAGGGGTTCACTTTGTCCAGCTAAATGAGTATGCGGGACCGGAAAATGACATAAGGTACCCCGGTAACCCGGCATATAACAGAAAAGGCAGGGCATATGGAAACCCTGCCGAGTTGAGCCTCCAGTTCCTGGAAAAGACCTTGAGTGAAAATGTTGGCAACAGTGGCAGGCCGGTTGTTATTCTGCAGCACTATGGTTTTGATGGCTGGCCACTCAGCCCCTGGGGCGATGAGCTTGCCTGGTGGACAGAGGAGCATGCCCTTAGGCTCTGGGAAACAATTGCTGGATATAATGTTATCGCTATCCTGGTGGGGCACGGGCACAACCACAGTATACTCGACTGGAATGGTATACCGGTTTTCCAGATGGACTCCTACAGGGGATTTGGGGTGTATCGCATCAGGGATGGTGAGTTGGTGAGGGTTGTGCGCAACCTGGAGGATGACAGCTGGGGAGAGGTCTCCAGGGGTTACAGCACAAGTGTTTTCGCCGGCCGGCCAGAGGAGCTTGTCCAGGGGCCCTATATGGTTTATCGTGATGATCCTTCTGAAATGACACTCCTTTGGAGGACCGACAGGGAGATGGAAGTTGAGCTGAGATGGGGAAGGACAGGTTTTCAGTTTGAGTCGGGAGAGAAACTTGCAAGCCCGGTGGATAATGAATATAATCTCTACAGGGCCGTGCTGACAGATCTTGACCCGAATGCAAGGTACACCTATCAGTTAAAAATGGGTGAAAAATACGAGCTTGGAATGTTTTACAGCGCACCTGACCATAACGCAGACAGGGTAAAGTTCATGATTTACGGCTCTACGGCTGCAGGGAAAACTGACCACGAAAGCATAAGCTCGGCCTTGTATGATAAAATTTTTGATGACCCTGCCTATCACTCATTTTTGCTGCATACCGGCAACTGGGTACCCCGTGTTAGCAGCATAAGCAGCTGGGATGTGAACTATTTCTTTTACGGCAGTGAAAAACCCTATCCTGCCTATATCCATAAAAGGATGCCCGTGATGGGACCTGTCGGGCACGAAAGCGGCACCTCGCTTGCTGAAAAGCTGTTTCCCTATAATTATGCAGAGGGGCCATGGTATTCGTTCAGGTATGGGCCTGTCCATGTCACGGTGATTGATCCTTTTTCTGACCTGGAGGAAGGTTCGCCGCAATATGAATGGCTGGTAAATGACCTTGACAGTGCAGAAGCTCCATGGAGCATTGTTGTTGCCGGCAGTGATCTGTCTGATGGTAAAGGGCACTCCGAAAGCACTCATGTATATGAAGCAGTCAGCCACATATGCGGGGAATACGGGGTTGACCTGTTGATAGGGAGAAGCAGTGAAGGATATTCAAGAGGAAGGGTTGGCAACACGGAATATGTGGGTATTGGTGCAGGGCAATATCTTCCCGGGCCTGGATCACACAGGATGTACTTTGCAACCGTGCAGGTGGAGGACGGAATACTCTCCCTCCAGGTCTTCAATGACAAAGGGGAGGCTGTACCCACACTAGAACTTAAAGAATAGGGTGCAGCATAATGCTGCGGCACATGACCGGCAATGCCAGGTAAATTTTTGGCCGTTAAGGTATATAAGTAAGATGTCTGTAATTGCCTGAAAGACAAAAAACATAGGCCGTGCATAACCGGTGATATGCAAAAGCAAAAGAGTCTGGCACCTGCTTAATGGTGTACCCGGTTCGTTTTTGTGATAAATGTATAATTAAACAGGTCTATTTAGTGTATACACAACATATAAAAAATAACT
>PWNY01000334.1 GCA_003557805.1 Bacteroidales bacterium
GTTGTACTGCAGTGTCTGAAGCAACCGTTGACATCACCTTCGAAGAACTCGAACTTGCTGAGCTTCCATTCGATGGTGCTGTGTACTGTGCTGACTACGACGTTGATGTTGAAATCGACCTCAGTGAAGTACTCACAATTGTGCCAGATACCGATGACTTCACAGCTACAATGTATATAGACGATATCGCTCAAGACGATCTGACATACAATCCGTCAGAGCTTGGCGCTGGCGTATATACAATTATTCTGGAGGTAATTACTGAAATTGGCTGTATAGACTATGTTGAAGCTGAAATCACCGTAAATGCATTGCCCGAACCATTATTCGCAATCGATGGTGATATCATCAGCGGCAACCACGAAGCTGATTACTGTGCAGGTACGTAAATTGAACTTACCTTCGAAGGATTTAACCCCAACGCAGGTGAGCTGCCGTTAACCGTTACCTATACATTGGTAACACCTGATGGAGATGTGACTGACTCAGTTGTAATCGAAGAGGTGGAAGAGGTTCTCGGAACGCTTGCACTTGACACAGCTGGAGAATATGTGATCACAATCGACGCAATCGTTGATGACAATGGTTGTACCGTTGCTGATCTCTCACTCTACACGATCACACTGAACGTTGGTGATACGCCAATTCCGCTCTTCGCAATCAACGGTGAGCAAATTGGTGCTGACCACGTTGAAGATCCGCTTTGTGAAGGATCAGACGTAACAGTCGAATTCCTCGGACTCGAAGCAGGCGATCTGCCGATCTACATCAGCTACGAGGTTACACTCGACGGTGATGAATTTATGGAAGTTGAAGATGAGCTGCTTGAAGAAGCAACTGTACTGTTTGATGAAAACGATCTTGCACCTGGTGAATATGTAATCACCATAACAGCAATTTCTAACATCTACTGTGAAGTTGAAGATCCTGCAGATTTCTACAATGCAACGATCACGATCATTGCAACACCACCTGCACCTGAAGTAGCAGACGTAGTAGTTTACTTCGACGGCGAAGCCAAAGAATTCGACGTACAAGAAGCTCCGGAAGGACATACCCTTGAGTGGGCAGCCACTGAAGATGGTGATTTTGAAGCTACAGATCTGCCAACCGAAACAGAAGCTGGTGAATACAGCATCTGGGTAAGGTTTGTTACTGATGCTGAGCCATTCTGTGCTGGTCCTGCCGTACAAGCAAACTTGACCATACTGCCTGCTATCGTTGTAGATGGTATGTATACTACAGCCAGGTCTATGTATTTCACCTGGGATGACGGTGATGTGCATAGCCAGTTTATGATAAGCCTGACAGAAGCAGACAAGGATGCACACGAGTGGACAACAGTAGAAGAAAACTTCAAGCTGTTCAAGAATCTTGAACCTGGCACTGAATATACCTTCTCTGTGAAGTCTACCACTGAATTCGCAGTGCTGGATGAGCATCCGGAGTTTGTAGCTACTGTTACGCAAACAACGCTTGCCAAAGGTGATGTGAATGAAGACAATGTGGTCAACCTCCTTGACATAGAGCTTATCGTTGCCAAGATCACCAACAACCTGGATAGGGTGGAGATCGAGTATGCTGACGAGCTCGTTGATGTTGATGATGATGTATTCATCCTTGACGCAGCCGATATGAACGGAGATGGTGTGATCGATATCTTTGACATCGTACAGGTTGTTAACGTTGTATTCCCGCCGAACTTTGACAAGTCCAACATCGATTCATCCGATGCCGATATGTTCCTCGGTACCGATGCAATCCAGCTTGACAGTGACGGCACGCTTGCAGCGATCCAGCTTGAACTTACCGGTTCAATGCTCGAAGATGTGAAACTCAGTATGAACATACCGGGTCTCTCAGTCGAGTGGAAAGTTGAAGGAGATGTGCTTACCGCCATCGTCTTCAGCCCCAACAACCAGCTGATCGATGCAGGTAAATCTGCCATAATCAACATCGAAAATGGCAGCGACCTCGAGTGGGGTAAGGTGTATGCATCCAACATTGCCGCCGAAAGAGTGAATGTGAATGTACATTATGATCAACCAACAAGCACATTCCCGGACTTCGCCGGCCAGTTAGCACTGGATGTATATCCGAACCCGTCTGGTGGTCAGTTCACCAGCCACGTTGATGTACCTGTTAATTCCGACGTAACATTCCGCCTGTACGACATGAACGGCCGCCAGGTTGCTATCCAGCAACTCGAAGCCGCTGCCGGAGGCGAATCAGTAAGTTGGAACCTTGACCTCAACCCTGGACTTTATGTCCTGAGAATGGTAGCAATACCAGAAGGTCGTACTGAACAGGCTGTTACCCGCGAAGTGAGAGTAATAATCAACTAGGGGGTGCCCTGTTTATGTACCTGATCTGTAAAATATAGATCAAAACCAGTCTGCCGGGCCAGTTTTGGAACCGGCAGGCTGGTTCTTTAAAAAACGCAAATTCTTTTTAGAGTCATGGTGCAGTAACAGGAATACGCCCCATGTTTAAATTTAAAAACACAATAACTATGAAAATACTTAGACTGTTTCTAATCATTCTGATTTTGATGAACAGTACGATGTTGTTGGCTAACCGACAGGGCAATGCGATGATTCTTAGTAGTGAAACGGTAGCGGCCGGGGCACTGGTCACTGTA
>PWNY01000424.1 GCA_003557805.1 Bacteroidales bacterium
TCCGCAGTCGTATTATATCGCCTGGCCAGTGGAGGTAAAATCCGGAGTGGAGCACGGAAGTTTTTTTGGTCTCTCAGTGTTTCGACCAAAACCCAGAATATGCCGTAGCCCTCCAATCCTAATTCTTCAATCAGAACCAAACAATCCGGATCATCTTTGGCATTACTGTCATGTGGAAAATAGTAAGCGTCTTTACTCTCCATTATTCCCCTTCCGATCGTCTGATGGGATATAGTTCACTTCGAAGAACTTTTCCAGGTCTTCCGCCCGGAAATAAACTTTCCTGCCATTCAGGATATACCCAATTTGATTTGTAGACCTTAGATATTGTAAGTGACGCCTTGAAACGTCCAGAAGGTCACAAACTTCCTGGATTGTATAATATTTCTTTCTTGTTGCCTTGTATATGATTTCAGGAAGACGCTCATTAACAGCCTTTTCAACCGCTTGTGATACCACTTCACTGAGTTCTTCTTTTGAAGGAATGAATGTTTGCATAGCTCAATGTTTGAATTGCATTTGACTTTGAGCAGTTTACAGATGTAGACAACAGTTTCTCTATTGAAAGCTCATTGAAAAACCATTGAAATGTCGTTGTAATAAGTAGAATAATTAGCTTTCTGTGCGCTTTGAAAGAAACTCACACCAATTATCCTCCCAGTTTTTTAAAGTTCCTGCACTGACATTTTTGAGCATAATACATTCCTCATTGGCTTCTTTCAGCGCTCTTGATCGATTAGCATACCCGGCTTTATAAACCCATTTGTTGAGATATGTTTGGATTGCAATCGATGGGTATTTAGCATTAGGAGAACTTTCAAATTCATCTGCAAACTCTTCTATAAGTTTACTTATATCTGTAGTTGATTTAGCCCCTCCTGATACTATATCATAAGTACGAAGTGCAACTGCTTTGTTTTGGTCCACAATTTCTTTGCGCGCCCACAAATTCAACCCAGACAATAACAACAAACAGAAAAAAATAACATAACCTAAAAATACACTTCCCCATGCAACGATACCTATATCACTGTATTGGATGAAAGGCTCAGTAAAGTAAGAAAGCACAGCAATAGAAAATGATATGAATATAAAAAAGATAAGTCCATTGTTGAGTTCCCGCCATTTTTTCCTCAGTAGAACTGACAATGTTTCCCAAATAGTCTTTTCTTTCAGAAGCGAAAATTGACATATTTGTACTAAAGAAACAATAGAAGTGATGATCAAAAAGTACCAAACAACTTGGATTACTTCTATAACTGGATGAAATAGAAACAAAATCAGAGTACTAATACCTAAAACCGGAGCTCCTCCATATAGTGTCATTATGAGGTATGTATTAAACTTTCTTGAAATTTTTAATTTTTCTTCATCCTGATATACTTTTTTTGAATACATGGCAATCAAAATTTATGTTAAAAGTAAAAGCTTTTTTACTCGTATAGGTTCTCCATACTCTTATCCAGCATCTCCTCGTCAAATGATTTTATATACTCTTCGGTAATTTTCAAATCAGCATGCCCTAAAGCTTTACTGATCGAATAGAGATCCATTCCTTTTTTAAGTGCATAATGTGCCCAGGTGTGTCTTGAAACGTGAAAACTTATGCTGGATTCAATACCGGCTTTTTTTGCCAGGGTCTTTAACAGCTTATTCACTCTGGCATTCTTTGAACTGATAATTTTTCTCAACTCGATTGGATCCCTATAATTCTTTTTCAGTAGCGGAAATATATAGTCGCCCGGTTTGGATGTAGGGACCCGGTAGCGATCAAGAATTTTTTGCATAGGTGCTAACTGCCGGATGTTCTTTTTCCCTCCTGTTTTCCGCATTTCATAAACCAGTCGGCCATCAACCAAATTGCGCCAATATAATGTACAGAGATCTCCAAAACGAATCCCTGCATTATAGAATGAGTATAGAAAGTAGTTTTTGACATGCCAGAGCTGAGACCCTTTCTCCAATTCAAGATTCTCGATCGCTTGTATCTGCTCAATAGTCAGTTTTACTTTGTTATTGATTTTTTTGGGTTCAACCTTTTCAACCTTTGAAAATGGGTTGTCTGAAATGTGATTCTCTTTGATCAGCCAATCCGTCATTGCCTTAAACCGCTGCAGCTTCTTTCGTACCGTGTTATTGCTGTTCCCAATTTCCCGTAACAGATAGTCCTGAAACTCTTCAATCCACTCCGCATCCAGTTTATCAAGCTGATCCGATTTATTTTTTTCCTTAATGAACTCATTCAGATTATTTATGATGACAGTGAAATGCCGCATTTCCCAGTACTTGTCAATCGATTTAAGGTGGGATTGAAACTCCTTGCCAAGTGTTAATACAGATCTGGGGTCAGACTCCTTGTCTTTATGCAGCACCTTCATCAATTCATCCAGATTAAGTTTGTCCTCTTTATAGAGCTTTTCTCGAATGCTTTTCACTTCATTTAATTTTCTCTCTAACAAAATATTAAGGTGCTCGTGTCTTCGGTGTGATTTTGAAACCTCCTGCCTCCCGTTGTTCCAATACTTTTCTTTTAAAGAGATTCCTGTACTTTTATATCTGGATTTTCTGTCTTCAGTAATCCGGATATAGATTGGAATTTTGCCATCTTTTTGGCTTTTTTATTTTAGCTGATTTAAA
>PWNY01000307.1 GCA_003557805.1 Bacteroidales bacterium
ATATCGACAACATCTCGTCTTTTTGATTGAGCTGGGATATGGCCCCTTGAATCTTAAACATGGGCCATATCCTTTTTAATCAGGGATTTAAGAATTAATATGCATTTAGGTACCTGAAATGGCAGGGGTTTTGCTAATATCTATATGGCAATATGCCGCAATAATTTATTCTAATTGTAAAACCAAAAAAAATATAATTATGTTGATGATAAGGTTATTTGTTTTATCAGCTATGGTGATACTCCCATACCTGGGGAGTTCACAGGATACCTACCGGGTCAGTGATCATGAGATCACAATTCAGGGGACTTCAAACCTTATGTCCTGGAGTGCTGATGTGGAAAATGCCAGCGGAACATTTCTTTTCACCCTTGAAGATGGGAAGATTGTCGGTGTTGAAAATGCCGACCTGCAAATTGAGGCAGAGTCAATTGAGGGCTCCGAGGGCAGGCGGATGAACAGTAAAATTTATGAATCCTTAAATACAGAACGGCATCCCAATATAAATTTTGTGCTCAGGGATGTGCTGTCACTTGCCGAGAATCCAGGTACTGCAAGGATTACCTCACGAGGTGTACTGACCGTGGCAGGTGTTTCCCGGATCGTTGACCTGTTTGCAGTTGCCAGGGTGCTTCCGGATGGGAATATTGAGCTGAAAGGCGAACACAGTCTTAATATGACAGATTTCAGGATAAAACCCCCTACCGCAATGTTCGGGACCCTTCGTACCGGAGATGAGGTTGATATTAAGTTCCTGTTTATACTAAGCAGGGACTAGATGACAGGAGAAAAATTTTATAAAACCATAAAATGTAATAATATATGAAACTTTTAAGATTATTGGTGTTGGTAAGCGGCATGATAATGTTCGTAATGCCGGTGGCAGGACAGGAATCTGGGGTATTTTTTCACAGGTCCGCAGGTTTTGAAGGCATAAATGTATTTGAGACCTTTAGGGACGATGATGCCGTTTTCGATGGTATAAATGTCAGGGTAGGGGGTAACTTCACCCAGCAGTACCAGGCGCTGGACCATGAAAACGAAGCTGCCCCGAATGTTGTAGACGGGATTGATGTGAATAGCCTGTATCCCCTGGGGCAGGGATTTAACCTTGCAAGTGCAAACCTGAACATTGATGTTCAGCTTGAAGATGGAATAAGAATGGCCCTTGAATCCTATATGTCTTCACGCCACCATCCAGAGTTCTGGGTGAAAGGCGGATATATACAGATTGATAAGCTTCCTTTTATGGGTAATCCTGAATGGTTTGAAAGGCATATGAGTGTTAGGATCGGTCATACCATGTTTAATTACGGCGATAACCATTTCAGGCGCAGTGACAATGGCCGCACCTTTTTCAACCCTTTCGTCGGCAATCTTATAATGGATGCCTTCACAACCGAGATCGGCGGGGAGTTGTACCTGTTTCCCTCTGCCGGTGACTATTTCCTTATGTTTGGTATGACCGGGGGGTTGATAAGCGGGGATGTCAGGGAATATGAGCATACGGACAAGAACCCCTCATTGCTTGGTAAGATAGGATATGACAGGCAGTTTTCGGATGATCTGCGATTCAGGATGAGCGCCAGTATGTACACAAACCCGGGCACAACACGCAACACGCTTTATGCAGGCGACAGGGCCGGTTCCAGGTATTATATGGCCATGGAGCCTGAGTACTTTATCAATTTCAGGGCAGGAGGTGTAGTAACAGCAAGTAATGAAGCAAACAGATTTACATCAGGGAGGTTCACCCCTGATTTTACTCACAGTCTGACCTCCTTTATGGTAAATCCCTTCTTAAAATACAGGGGGCTGGAATTGTTTGGAACATACGAGATATCCAATGGCACCCACAATGCTGAAGTCAGCAACAGGGGTGCAACCCAGGTCGCGGCCGAGCTGGTTTACCGTTTTCTCCCGGGAGAAAGAGCTTTTATAGGCGCCCGTTATAACACTGTTAGTGCAGAGCTGCCCGGACAAAACGGGGATGTTTCCATTGACAGGGTCCAGGTAGCCGCAGGATGGTATACTACTAACAACCTGCTTGTAAAACTTGAATATGTCAATCAAAGCTATAATGACTTTGCAAGGGAAGACTACCGCTACGGCGGAGGATTTAATGGGATTGTTATAGAGGCCGCTGTAGCTTTTTAAAAAAACACGGTATATGCGCTTACTGACTGCCATGATCATATTAACTTTAGGTATCACTGTATATCCTGAATATTCTCTGGCAGGCAATACGGGCTTGTTCACATATCATATTGGTCAGGAGAGCATTGTTTCAATACATGGCACAACCAATGTAAATTCATTCAAATGTGTTTCAGACGGTAATATCCAGGGGGGATACCTGGTAACAGACCACTTTCCGGGAGAGCAACTGATACTGTTTTCGGATGCCGGCCTGGACCTTGAAATCAGATCATTTGATTGCCGCAACAGGATGATGAACAAGGACTTCAGGCAGGCACTGGGAGGGGAGGAGTATCCCTTTATAAAGATCAGCCTGCTTGAGACAAGGATTGAAAAGGGCGTGGGGGGCGAAGAAAAGAGACTCATAGCAACAGTTCAGGTAAGGATCAAGGAGGAATCAGTAAAGAAAGAAGTAGCTGTAGAACTGTCAAAACAGGGTAATATGAACTTCTTTGCTGAAGGGGGTGCACATCTTAGGATGTCAGATTTTGGCATTGAGCCCCCTTCGCCCGCTCTTGGCATTATCAGGGTAGATGATGAAATCGAGGTCAGGTTCAGGCTTTCAGTAGAGGCAAATATGATTACCGGCAGCTTTTAATTGTTATGACCTGTTAATCGCTAAAGACAGCAAACCCGTACGATCCAAGCAATTTTTTCCCTTCACTTATCCGGGTGTTTTCCGTAAACAGTGGCTCTTTCTGGCCTGTTTCAATTTCAAGATCCTCATCTGAGAGGTTGATAAAAACAAGTACTCTTTCGTCCCGGTATTCACGGGCAAAGGCAAACAAAGCATTTTCGGAAACAGGAAGCATTTGAAAGTCACCGTATTTAAGCGCTTTACTCTGCTTTCTCAAAGAAATAAGCCTCCGGTAAAGGTACCACAGTGAGTCCGGGTCATCTTTCTGTACCGTTAGGGCAAAGGATCCTGACTCACCTGTATTGAAATAGGAGATGTCCCACCACGGACCGGTATCCCTGTAAAAAACTGCAATACCTTCGTCATTGTGATTGTCCGACCAGGGGAAGGCTTCCCTTACCGGTATGTGGTTCACATCATAGCTCCAGTCACGGACATAACCGGTTACACCCAGCTCCTGGCCATAATAGATGGCAGGTATTCCCGGTAACAGCAGAGTCAGTGCCGCCCCGCACCTGACCTTCTCCCTGTGCCCACCTACCACACTGGCCCAGCGGTCTATATCATGGTTCTCAATGAAGTGAACGAAGAATCCCTGATCCGGAATCCTGTCCAATGTCTCTTCAATATGGTATGCAATATTGGTTACATCCTGGTCAAGGGCATATTCCGGGGGATCTTCAGCCAGCAGGTCTGCGATTGCATATCGAACCAGAAAACCAAAACTGGCGTCTGCACCGCTTTTTTCAATCATTGTTTCACCATATTCGGCCCAGTTGGACTGCTCTCCAACAATGAACAGGCCGGGGTTTATATCCCTGACATGATCGAAGATTGGGCTCCAGAACTCCCTGTAAAGACCGGTAAAAATACCTTTGTAGTCCAGATCATCCATTATATGGTCTATCCTGAAGCCGTCAACTCCATACCTGAGGCTTCCGTCACCCATTGGGTCGGTCCAGAACGCATAGTATTCCTTCATCCAGTCAAGTACAACGGGATGATTCATGTCAAGGTGAAAGATGTGAAGCTCCTGCCCGGGCCAGGCATTATATGTATACAGTTCTGAGCCTGTTGGCCTGAGAAACTGTTCCGGGTAACGGTTCTCATCATCTGAGTAATAAATGAAATCAGAATATGGTGATTCCGGGTTCATATATGAGTCTTCAAACCAGTGGTTCCCATTCTGAACATATTGTGTCTCCATATCCATTATGAACTTCATACCCCTTTGGTGAACCTGGTCGATGAACTCAAAGTAGTCATCCATGCTGCCGTACCTGGGATCTATCTTTTCGTAATCAATTGGGAAATAATTGTGGTAGAAATCAGATTTATAAAGGGGTGTGAACAAAATTGCAGTGACCCCCAGCTCTTCAAGGTAATCAAGTTTTTGGGTAAGACCCCTTAGGTCTCCGTGCCGGTCGCCCGAGGAATCATAAAAACTGCGTTGCATTACATGGTAAATCACCTCCCCACGCCAGTCTTTGGCGGTATCGTTACTACTGTGCTGAAGGTTGGTACAGGATGCCAGTAGAACTATAAAGGCCGAAATGATAAAAACAGCAAAATTTTTCATCTTTGAAATATTAATGTTTTATTGGGCTATTTCTTTCATAATAGATGCAATCCCTCTTACCACAAATACTGCAGGGACGTTCCTGTTTAACAACTTTACTCCCGAACCCCATGACTCCGCTTACAGATTTTATGGGTTTCATCAGGGATGAGCTGGTAAGGCTTATACCACAAAAACCTTCCGGCAGGAGCGAAAACAGCTTTTGTTGCCCGGCAACATCCCAGCCGCAGTACCCCGGGCTAAAACGCCTGGTCAGTCCAAGGGATCTTTTGCGCATCTGTGCATCAAGCTCTTTTTCCATCTTGTCAAGTGCCTTCTCCACACATACAGAACCGATTACATCATAAAGGTATCCTCTAAGGGTATCCCCTTTATCCATAAGTTTGCCGGCATAAGCTGATATGGCTTCACCTGCAGTGCACACAAATACCAGCAGTCCATCCGATTCAGCCAGCTGGCCGAATATCAGCCTGCCTGTTTTCAGATAATGTTCACCGGCAATAAGCTGCCGTTCTTTATAGTCTTTTCCAATGGTTTCAAATATACGGTAACCTCCCTGTATCTGGCATATATCAGCTGCACTTTTCAGAGCTTCTTCAGGCTGGCCGGGAAAGCTGTTCAGGTCGCATCCAATTCCTATGCACTCTTCCAGATCACTCTTTGTGACCGACAACTCATTAAAATCGTAGCTGAACCTCCTTAACATTTTGCCAAGTTTTTGTAGGCTATCCTCAGTTCCTTAAGGCTGAACCTGTCACTAATGGCTATCAGCTCTGTTATACCAATGTTTTTGAGTAATTTGGTGTTAACATCGTTCATGGTGCACTGAACAGAGAAAAGCCCCTCTTTTGTTGAAACAACCCCTTTGATCCTGTATGCCTTTGCTGAGAACTCATTTAAAAACTCCATCATCCCATCCCTGCTAAGCTGTTCGGCCGTTCTTAAGACCATTGAGCTGACATCGGGCCTGTATGAGCTGCCCGGGGTCAGGCCGGGCCGGATACTGCCGCTAAGCACTTTACCTGTGTTGACATTGCAATAGGTGGTAAAATAAACAGAGGCGTACGGGTTAAGAGCTCTTATTTCATCTTTTAATTTGTCCCTCTCTGCACTGTCAATCCTGTCGGTCTTGTTTACAATTATTTGATCGGCAATTATTGCCTGTTGCCTGGTATACCTTACAAGCTTGTGCGATTTTGAAAAGCTTGTGGCATCAGCAATGCATATAATAGATCGAAGGCTTATAATATCCCTGAGCCTGGCATCATTTACAATCTCCCCCACAGATGATGGATCTGAAAGCCCGGACGATTCAAGGAGTATCATTTCAGGGCCGTGTCTGCTTACAAATCCTGCAAGGTTTTCGGTAAAGTGCTCCAGGCGGCATATACAGAATACCGAGCCATTATTGACATGCATTGTTTGATATCCTGTTCCCTCAATGTCAATCTCCTCACCCTTTGCACTGACAGGTGCAAATTCATTCTGTACTATACCGATCTTTAACCCTCCTGACATTGAGTCCAGTATATGCTTCAGGAAAGTGGTCTTTCCTGCCCCCAGAAAACCACTAATTATATACAAGGGCGTTTTCAAACCGGTATGATTCTTATACTTATTTTCTAAATCAGTTTTTTTGCAACCAGTTTTTCCCTTATCACTGAATCTATCTCAGCCTGAGGGGGTATCCTGGAAATAAAACGGATATCGCCGTCCAGTACTGTTACCGGAACGTTCTTTACCCCCAGTGCATTCATCATACTGATGCCTTCCTTGCTTTTTATGCTGTATTCATTGCATATTACCTTGTTTCCGAACTTATTTGCCGCTGTTTCAACGGCTTCAACCATGTACTGGCAGGGAGCACAGGAAGATGAGTCAAGGGTAATAATGTCAATTACCACTTTTTCATCCTTCCAGTGCCCTGAAAGATCGGCCTTTCCGGTACCGGTATCTGCTGCTTCAAGTGTCCTGAGAAACTCCCTGTGATAGCTGTCAGAAAGCACCCTCCCGACAGCAACCAGGTTTTCAGCAGGGGTGTCCATAACAAGGTCACATCCGGGTGCCATTATAAATCCTTTCTCTCCGCCCTGATCCAGTGTTTCAAGGGTATGTAACTCCACATCTCTTAAGCTTCCCATAGAGAGGACGGAGGTGAGCTTCAGGTTACCCCCGAAACTCACATTCAGGCTGCTTGCGACATCCTTTACATACGAGAGAGGAATATTTTCGTCAATACTAATATTGTCGGGCCGGCACCTGCACATTGCCTCAATATTCTGCTGGGCAAAGCCGCACACGAAGAATGAGCCCAGTGCACCCTCATTCCTTACCTGATCGAAAAGTTCAACTGCCGGCGGACTTACAAAGCTCTCGAATGAAACCGGGTCTATCTGGCTTGTCATCGGGTCAACTACGGCAATTACGTCACAGCCATTTTGAATATACCATGAGGCCATTTTTTTGGAAACTCCATTGCAGAACTCCATTAGTTTCATTACTTCATCCGGTGCTTCCATCATTTGCATGAAGATATTTGTACCTGCAAGGTGCAGCGCCAGGGTAAAGGGGCCTGTTACAAGCCCGTAGAGGGCGATATCAGGGTGCTCCCTTCTGAGCTTCCTGCATGCCTCCAAAAAAACCGGTATTCTTCCTGCATCTTTACTGAACCCGGGAAGCTGACCGGCGGAAGTCCCTTCTTCGAGGGGATGGCTTACAACTGCAGGCGGGTTGTCTGCGGCCCATTTCAATTTACACCCAAGGGCCTCAGCCTCGGCCTGAAGATCAAAGCTCACAGGAATGCCGTCAGGCTTGTAGAGTTCAATTGCCTTGCTGACACCTTTTACTATTGCCTCGCTGCTTTTGAGGTAGCTTTCGGCATCCATCCCGGTCAAATGTGCCCCGTGCACACCTACAAATGGGACCCATGGGGTTTTGTCAGTCTTTTCAAACCTGAATGCTTTCTTTATTCTCTCTTTTCCAGTCATATTCTGTATGCCTTATATGCTCTTTAAATAATCTGTATAGAACTGCTAGCCTGCATTGTACCTTTGATTAAGGTAGTCTACAAGGCCTTGTGGGTCAGGGGAGTAAATATCAGCCCCTATCCTGTCACAAAACTCCCGGGTAACAGGCGCACCGCCTATAGCCACACAGGTTTCGCTGTTTTGGTCCTTGATCTTTTCAACCGTTTCCTTCATATTGGCCATGGTAGTTGTTAGCAGTGCAGACAGCCCTACAACCGAGTCCGGGTGCTCTTTAAGTGCGTCCAGGAACTTTTCACTGCTTACATCAATTCCAAGATCTATGACCTCCCAGCCATTGCCCTTCAGTATCATTGACACCAGGTTTTTACCGATATCATGAAGGTCTCCCAAAACCGTACCAATGATGAACTTTCCCTTTGACCTGATCTCTCCTGAGGTGAAAAAGGGCATAAGGTGTTCCATTGAAGAGTTCATGGCTTTTGCCGACATAAGCACCTGGGGAACGAAAATCTTGTTTTCCCTGAACTTTTTGCCTACCCTGTCCATGCCCTGCATCAGACCCATTCTCAGGACATCATCGGCCCTGATCCCTTTTTCCAGGGCCATCTGGGTATATTCCCCGGCACCATCCTGCCCCTTTAAATTGGGGGGGAAGGGGGAGTTCCGGTCAATTTTTCCGTACTCAATGCAGTATGCGATCTTTTCCAGTATCTCATTGTGTTTCATAAATCATAATTGTTTTTAATTTTTTACCATTGGTCCCTGACCGCCCCGGACATTGCCTTCAGATTTGCAGCAGGTGTGTTTACAGTAATCTCGCAACCAGCCGAAACTATAAGTTTAATGTCTTTGTGCTCCTGGATGAATTTTCCTGTAAGGCCGTACACATCTTCTTCGGTCTTATCCTGTATCAGGACGGGGTTAATATTTCCGCACAAAATTGTTTCATGTCCAAGGGCAGCGGCTGCCTTTTTCGGACTGACCTGCCAGTCAATGTCCACAATATCGGCCCCTGTTTCCCTTATTTGAGGCAGCAGATGAGTGATGTCACCGCAGATGTGCAGCTTTACCCTGGCCCCTAGCCCGTGCACGAATGAAATTATCTCCCGTTGCCTGTCCTTAACAAAACTGCCATATGTGTCAGGGTCAACCTGTGAGCAAACAGCATCTCCCATGCCGATTATATCGCACCCGGCTCTTACCTGGGCAAGTGCAAAACTCTTTGCCATCTCTGTACACTTATCCAAAAGAAGGTTTGATGAACCGGGATCCATCATCAGCATCATCAGCATTTCAGAAACACCTGCAAGGTCACATGCTTCGGCCAGCGGCCCTTCTATCCATCCGATCACGGGAACTTCCCCTTTAAGGATCCTGGAGTATTCTTCAGCCCCCCTTATCCTGTCAAGTGTCCTTTCATTGCGGTAAACATCCGGTACAGCAAGTGAACGGATATCATCTGGTGACCCGATAACTTTGTTCATGCATTTGGGGACGGCTTCGGCCGGGAACTCTATCTTTGCGCCAAATGCAGCGGTTTCACGGTAGGGGTCGGAAATCAGGGATACCATATCCATATCGAAATCCTCCATCGCCCTTATGTTTGCCTCAACAAGGATCTTGTAATTGCTTGCGAACTCAGCATATGTTTTACCGGAGTGCCTTGCTGCAAAGTGCATAAGGATAGGTGAGAACAGATTCCCTGCCAGACTGTTCCTGTTGTTTGCAAGATCTTCAAACTGCTGTTTTTTATTCATTGAACCTGGTTGTTTTTAGATTGACTCCTGGCCCGAAAGGATTGTTTTCAACCGTTAATCCATTACCTGAGTCCAAGACTCTTATCCTGCTTAGCTCCTTTTTATCTGGCAGCTTAAGGTAGGCTTCAGCGCTTTTCCCCTCCAGTGAGTATATCCTCAGTTCAATTTCCGACCAGTCTATACCGGCAGTTGATTGAGACAGGGCTGCGTGGGGTATGGCAGCACCCTCACGTACCAGCATAACAACGGGCAGCTTTCCACTCTCAACCTTTTGCCAGCCCGGAGTATAAACCTTTTTGCTTTGATAATCTATCCATCTGTGTTTTCCGGGCAGGTAAACATTACGTGTATCTCCCTCTTCAAACATCGGGGCAACCAGGATATCCTGCCCGAATAGATACTGGTCGTCCACTGTCCATGCCCCGGGGTCGTCCGGGTATTCAATAAATGTGGCCCTGAGCATTGGCAGTCCGCTTTTGCAGCAGTGTGCCGCCTGTGAGTATATATAAGGCATCAGCCTGTAACGCATGTTCAGTGCCAGGCGGAAGTCATCCATAAACTTCTCACCATACTCCCATGGTTCTTTGGGTGGCTGGCCGTGGCTGCGAGTGTGTGAAGTAAGTACCCCAAATGCCATCCACCTTTGGTATAGCCCGGGCGGAGTCTTCTCAACGAAGCCTCCAACATCATGACTCCAGAAAGAAAATCCTGAAAGTCCTATGCTTAAGCCCCCCCTGAGGGTACCTGCCATACCGGAGTCGGATGTGCAGGCATCACCACCCCAGTGCACGGGATATCTCTGGCTGCCTGCCCAGCCGCTTCTGGCCCAGATTATGTTCTCCCCGGTAAACTCCCTGCTTATATCGGCTATGGCTTTATTGTATCGTGTTGTATAGAGGTTGTGCTCGAAAAACCCGCTGCGGCCGTTATGGTATATCCCGGTAATTGGGGCGGCCTCACCAAAATCGGCCTTTATTGCAGAAACGCCCATTTTAAATAGTGGTGCCAGTTTTTCCCTGAGCCAGTGGACAGTTTCAGGGTTTGTAAAATCAAGAATTGCATCATCGTATGGAAGGCTGCCTTTGCCATCCCTTATAAATAACTCCTTTTTTATTATTTCCCTGAAAAGCTTGTTGCGTGGTACAAAATAGGGCAGCTGCCAGAGGCTTATCCTGAAACCATCCTCCTTTAATTCGGATATCATTTTTTTCGGATCATCAAAACGCGATGTAGAAAACTCATAGTCGCATATTATGTCCTTTTCGAACCAGCCCGAGTCAAAATGTATTACATCTGCAGGTATACGGTTATCCCTCAGTTTTTTGGCAACTTCACGGCCCTCCTTTTCAGTAAGGTAAGTTATACGGCTCATCCAGAAACCAAACGACCACAATG